>CALGZV010000371.1 GCA_937934385.1 uncultured Clostridia bacterium
AGAATATCGCGCGATGTATAATCAAGCCTGTCGTTTATCTGTATCTTCGAATTGACCGAGGGATCGTTAAAATTATTTGAAAGGGATGCATACACTCTTGCTTCGGAATAAACCGAGCCAACCGCCGCAGATGCCGTGCGAAGCAATCTCGCATATGCATCGGTATACTCGTCGAGTGTTTTCTCCCCCATGTTATTATAATATCTGTTTGAATTTACTTCATACCCGATTATATAGCTGCCGGCAAAACCCCGTTCACCGTCACGTGAAGTATATCTGCCTGCAAGAAACGACATAAATGCCTCAAAATAACCGAGTGCAGTTTTATCAGATGAATTTATCGCATAATAGGTTACGGATGACGAATATTCCGAGCAGTACAGACAGTCAAGCTCCTCCGGCTGTGTTTCGGTAGGCGCAGTAAGCAAAATATCAAGATAGATATTTATATCCGCATCGGTATATGTCTTAATCCTATGATCAAGAACAGCAAGCTTCCCAGGATCTATATAATATGTATTTCCGTTATAATCAAACGACGCTCCGTTTTCCTTATCCGATGTAAAATACTCATTCATATTGATGCCGATTACAGTATGCGACGCTCCGAGAAGCTGTGCATCCGCAACAAGCTGTACCGTCAGTCCCTTTTTTGACACCGGATCGGGATAAGCATATCTGTTCGGGGCAATATCTCTGTAGTTCTCTATGTACTTTTCAGAGGTAAGAACGGTATAATTTCCCTGATCATCGAGAACCGCGCAAAGATATCTCGAATACACCTGTTCGGTGCTTACATCAAACGGAACAGTAAAAGTATATTCACATCCCGAAACCGTCAGATATCCGACCGGATCAAACGCTCCGATGTTCTTTACCGACTGATACGGATAAAGGGACAGCAAATATAATCTCTGTCCATCATATGCTTTCGCAGTTGCCTCCGAAAGAGTAGCAACAACTTCGACCGACACGCCGTCCGCCGATATGCGGACAGATCTTATTTCATCAGTATATGACGACGGCTGTTCTTCATTGCTTATCGTATCGGAAATCCTCGACTCCGCAGTAGTATCGGAAACAGTATCCGTATCGGCAAATACAGAAAATCCGGGAAACAGCAATGCGCCGGTCAGCACAAGTGCGGCGGCGGAACTCACCGCTGCGCGAATCCTGTTCCGCCTATGATGTTTTTTACACGAATTTGTCATTTTAATTAAATATCTTTCCTAAACATGTGTGCTGTAAAGTATCTCGCCGCAAATATCTTTCGGCGGCAAAATTACAGTTTTATGCAAAAAAGCCGGAAACCGCGGCAGAAAAGATTACGCTTTATAGGCAGCTGTCCTTCTGCCGCAAAGCGGTCTTCCGGCTTACATGTTCAATTTGTTTTTATTGTGAAGCAACAAGACTCCGGGATACCCGTTGGATCGGGTTCTTATTGTGAACCATGAAACAACAAGATTCCCGGACACCCGTATTCAATCTTCAATTGCGCCCGGCGGGCCGGGTTCTCATTTTTGAGCAGCGTTTACAATAACGGCAAAATCGTCGGGTTTAAGAGATGCTCCGCCGATAAGACCGCCGTCAACGTTCACCTTGCCGAGAAGTTCCTCTGCGTTGGAAGCATTCATGGAACCGCCGTACTGAATGGTAAGCGCTTCGGCAGCGTCAGCTCCGTAAAGCTTTGCAACTTCATCACGTATGATTCCACACACTTCATCTGCCTGTTCGGGAGTAGCAGTTTCACCGGTTCCGATTGCCCAGACGGGTTCATAAGCAATGATTGCTTTTTTAAGCTGCTCTGCAGAAACTCCGAAAAGTGCGGCAGACGTCTGCATTCTTACGAGCTTTTCCGTTCTGTCATGCTTGCGCTCATAGAGGGTTTCTCCGACGCAGACAATTGCTGTCATTCCCGCGTCAAGCGCAGCCTTAGTACGGAGATTTACTGTAACATCGGTCTCTGCGAAATACTGACGTCTCTCGGAGTGACCTATGATAACATATTCAATACCGCACTCGGTAAGCATATCAGCAGAAATCTCACCGGTAAAAGCTCCGTTTTTCTCAAAATGCACATTCTGAGCGCCGATCTTTATGTTAGTGCCCTTAGCCGCTTCAACAGCATTATATATGTCAACAAACGGAACGCAAAGAACAATGTCACATCCGTTTTTACCCTCAGTAAGGGGCGCAAGTTTATTTATCATTGCTGTAGTTGCGGAGGGAGTATTATTCATCTTCCAGTTGCCGGCTATAACGGCGCGTCTGCATTCTTTCTTCATTTTATATCAGTCTCTTTTCTTTATAATATATGAAATGCGGAGAGCAGAACATTGTTCCGCTCTCTGCCGATCTGGCTTAAATACCGCAGATTAGTCCTTATCGCTGAGGCATGCGATTCCGGGAAGGTTCTTGCCCTCGAGGAATTCGAGAGATGCGCCGCCGCCTGTAGAGATGTGAGTCATCTTATCGGCATATCCGAGCTTTTCAACAGCCGCTGCGGAGTCGCCGCCGCCGATTATAGATACTGCACCGGATTCTGCTATAGCCTTTGCAACCGCACGTGTACCCGAAGCGAAGTTCTCCCACTCGGAAACGCCCATCGGTCCGTTCCACACAACAGTTCCCGCACCGGAGATCGTCTTAGCGTAAAGCTCCTGAGTAATAGAACCGATATCAAGTCCCATCCAACCGTCCGGAATGCTGTCAGAATAGATTCTCATGAAAGTGGTATCTTCCTTATACTCACGTCCGATCACATTGTCAACAGGAAGCAGGAAATTAACCTTCTTTTCTCTTGCTTTATTAATAAGATCGAGAGCAAGATCAAGCTTATCCTCTTCGCAGATAGACGAACCTGTTGTATTCCCCAGCGCGCGGAAGAAGGTATAAGCCATACCGCCGCCGATAATAAGAGTGTCGACCTTTTCGATAAGATTGTTGATAACGCCGATCTTATCGGACACCTTTGCACCGCCGAGGATAGCTACAAAAGGACGCTTCGGCTCGCTGAGCGCGCCGCCCATAATGGAGATCTCCTTCTGAATCAGATATCCGCATGCGGAAGGAAGATAATCTGCAACTCCCGCGGTGGAAGCATGCGCACGGTGGGCTGTACCGAACGCATCGTTTACATATATGTCAGCAAGACTTGCAAGCGCCTTAGCAAAGTCAGGATCGTTCTTCTCCTCTTCCTTGTGGAAACGTACGTTCTCGATAAGCATGATATCGCCGTCTTTGAGCGCATCTGCCTTTGCATGAGCGTCATCACCGATAACATCCTTTGCAATCGGAACTTCTTTGCCGAGCAGCTCGCCGATGCGTGCAGCTACGGGAGCAAGCGAATATGCCATATTGAACTCGCCCTTCGGACGTCCGAAGTGAGAGCAAAGGATAACCTTTGCGCCCTGGGCTGAAAGATATTTTACTGTAGGAAGAGCCTCAACGATACGCTTATCGTCTGTAATAACGCCGTCCTTCATAGGAACATTGAAATCACATCTTACAAGAACTCTTTTTCCGCTGCATTCGATGTCTTCGATAGTCTTCTTGTTGTACATTAAACTTCACCTCAAAAATTTATTATCCTGATTATGCGGCCGTCTGCGCGACCGTACATATCTACATACGGTATAATATTACCACACTCGGAAGAATTTATCAATATAATTATGATAAATTTTCAGATATATAACAGTTTTTTTACGTTATTCTGGCCTTTCGACAACATTTTACCATTTAAAAATGTGTTGTTTCACGTGAAGCAACGCCTTAATTCCATTTTGTGTAAACCGAATAGGCACAATAAAACAGTGTCAAAATTTCTCCTCTTAACATAAACTGTTAAAAACGGAAAATGAAAGACCGCTGACTGCGGTACAGGTGAAAGATTTTGAACAGTGATATAAAGATCGGCGTAATCGGCGGCGACGAAAGGCAGCTTGTAATCGCACAAACTCTTTCCGACGCCGGATTTGAAGTCGCTGTATTCGGCTTTAAAGATCCCGGAGCATTTCATAAGGGTATAACACGCAGCACCGATCTGCGCGGAGCCGTACACGATTCCGCTGCAATCGTTCTGCCGCTTCCGTACAGC
>CALGZV010000372.1 GCA_937934385.1 uncultured Clostridia bacterium
ACCGGGGATCAGCTTGTTTCTTCTTCGTCGGTGTATGACGGCATATCGGATATTGCCGGATACATAAACAATCCGCTGACAGAAAGCGTATACCGCGTGGACGGACTTTACCGTATTCCGGAGGTGACCGTTTCATTCGGCGGAGAGAGCATCTCGCCTGAGCGCGAAGCCGACGGATCGTACAGGATCGAAAATCAGACCGACGAAACGCTTGTGCAGGAGCATTCGGAGCTTGTCCGTGACGTTATAACAAAATATGTCGAATATACCGCCGCAGGCTATACAGATCTGAACGACGGCAAATGTTATTCGGCGATACTCGGCTGTACACGCACAGATTCTCCGGCGTATAACGGTATAGTGTCCTCGCGGTTCAGTTTTACTCAGAATATACCGTGTAAGATAAATTCACTTACGGTCGATTCGTACGATTACCGCAGGTGGGGTGAAAACTGTTTCTCATGCAGCGCTGACTTTACCGCGAAAATGCGGAATTTCCGCGATGTTACAGATACGATAACCGGGCTTGAGCTTTATTTCACACAGGACGGCGGAGAATGGAAGCTTGTAAAGATGCAGTTTTCATGACCGGACGGTCATGTCCGGCAAATGACGGCGGCTGCGCCGCAGGAGCGTTCCGGCAGGACGGGCGCAGCCTGACGGCGGATATACCGGCGCATGTCGGCAGGACCTGATCTTAAATAAAAAACTACAGACAACGAAAAGGAAAGGATTGACCTATGAATTTTATAACAGCATGGGATCTTTCGGTACTTGATTATATAGCCGAGCATTTCAAATGCGGATTTCTTGACGTTTTTATGCGGATTGTGACTTTGTTCGGAGAGGGCGGTATCTTCTGGATAGCCGTTGCCGTAATATTTCTTTTTATACCGAAGCATCGCAAGACAGGTCTTATGATGGGGGCTGCTATGCTGCTCGGACTCATTGTCGGAAACGGGATCATGAAGAATCTTATCGGCCGGATAAGACCATATGACATGCCCGGCGTAAGTATCGAGCTTCTTATAAATAAGTTGAGTGATTTTTCATTTCCATCAGGCCACACGCTCGTCTGCTTTGAAGCGGCGACCGTGCTTACCGTGAGAAAAAATAAGCTTGCGATCCCGGCGATAGTGATCGCGGTGCTTGTAGCCCTGTCGCGGCTTTATCTTTATGTTCACTATCCTACCGACGTTATCTGCGGAGCCTTGCTCGGAATAGTTTTCGGAATCTGCGGAACCGT
Source organism: uncultured Clostridia bacterium (assembly GCA_937934385.1). Classification (GTDB taxonomy): domain Bacteria; phylum Bacillota; class Clostridia; order Oscillospirales; family CAG-272; genus UMGS911. The sequence goes on from CALGZV010000372.1 coordinate 1,247, forward strand.
CATTGTAAATGCGATATGGAATGCGGCCCTCAAAAAGCGTCAGACTGACGGCGCACAAAAGCAGTGACCGACAGGGGATATTTTTAAGGTACGGTTAAATAGAACTTTGCCATGTGACGTCGTAATACGTACACATGACAAAGAAAATATGCGCGGACAGACTAAGACCTATCTGCCGTTTGAACGGCTTCCGCCGCGCGGGCTTGCCGCATCTTACAGGCGGCGGTGAATTTCAAAACTATATGGCGCCCTGACGGAGCAGTTTTTGCCGGACGGGCGGAACGGAGATTTTTATAATGTGCGGATTTGCAGGCTTTACAGGCATGGCGCAAAACAGGCGTGAGATCATTGGCAGAATGATGGACAGAATAATCCATCGCGGCCCCGATATGGCGGGTGATTATCTCGGTGAGGAGATAACGCTCGGCTTCAGACGGCTCAGTATAATTGATCTGTCAGAGGCGGGCCGTCAGCCAATGGTGAGCGATGACGGAAACGTCGCGCTCGTACTCAACGGCGAGATATACAACTATATGGAGATAAAAAAAGAGCTTATCGGAAAGGGGCATACCTTCCGTTCGGAATCGGATACGGAGGTGCTTCTGCATGCATGGCTCGAATACGGCAGAGCGCTGCTTGACCGCATCCGCGGTATGTTCGCTTTCGCGATATGGGACAAGCGCGAGAAAACGCTGTTTATGGCGCGCGATTTCTTCGGAATAAAGCCGCTTTATTATACGGCGCTTCCGGACGGCGGAATAATGTTCGGCTCGGAGATAAAAAGCTTTCTTGAGCATCCGCAGTTTTCAAAAAGGCTTAATCATGCTTCGCTCAGGCCGTATCTCACATTTCAGTATTCTGCTGCCGATGAGACATTTTTCGAGGGTGTGTACAAGCTGCCTCCGGCTCATTATCTTGTGTGGCATAACGGAAAGACGGAAACAGGGCGTTATTGGGAGACCGATTTCCGTGAGGACAGAACAAAGAGTCTTGATGAGTGGGTTGAGCTTCTTGATCAGTGTATAAATGAATCGGTCGCCGCACACAGGATCGCCGACGTTAAGGTCGGCGCGTTTCTGTCAGGCGGAGTCGATTCGAGCTATATAACCGCGGCTATGCATCCCGACAAGACTTTTTCGGTCGGATACGACTACGATAAATTTGACGAGACAAGCTATGCCGCCGAGCTTTCGGATATACTCGGAATAAAAAATATCAGACGGACTCTGACCGCCGAGGAATGCATGGACGCGCTTCCGACTATACAGTATCATATGGATGAGCCGCAGTCGAATCCGTCCTCTGTTCCGCTCTACTTTCTCGCGAAGCTTGCGGCAGAGCATGTTACCGTAGTTTTGTCAGGCGAAGGCTCGGACGAGATATTCGCAGGATACGAATGGTACAATGAGACGGCTCAGATGAAGCGCTACAAGCGCATTCCTGCGCCGCTCCGCGTCCTCGCGGCAAAGACCGCGGAAAAGCTTCCGTATTTCAAGGGGCATGATTTTATTATCAAAAACAGCGGCAGACCGGAGGACTATTTCATCGGTCAGGCTCTTATATATCCGGAAAATGAAGCGCTTCAGATCCTGCGTCCGGAGTATCGTTTGGGACCTTCGCCGCGCAGTATAACAGCCGGAATATATAAAAATGTCGCAGACAGGGACGAGCTTACGAAAAAACAGTATCTCGATATGAAGCTGTGGCTTCCCGGAGATATCCTGCTGAAAGCTGATAAGATGAGTATGGCTCATTCGCTTGAACTGCGCGTGCCTTTTCTCGACAGGCGGGTAATGGAGCTTGCAGAGCGGATCCCCGCCGGATACAAGATAAAGGACGGTATCACAAAATATGTGCTTCGTGCGGCGGCTAACAGAACGATTCCCGACGACTGGGCAAACCGTCCGAAGATAGGCTTCCCGGTACCGATAAGATATTGGTTCCGCGAGGACAGGTATTACAGGCTTGCGCGCGATTATTTCACGTCGCCTGAGGCTGATGCTTTCTTTAACCGCGATATTCTTGTGAAGCTTCTCGATGCTCACAAAGACGGACGAGCTAATAACGGCCGTAAGATATGGACTGCACTTGTTTTCCTTATCTGGTACGAACAGTTTTTTAAATAACTGACGGGAATTTACAACGCAAAACGGAAAAGCGGAGATAAATATGAAAAATAAAAATATATTGCCTGAGCTTTCGGGCGTAACGGTAACTCCGGTGCTTCTCGGCGCGGATCTTAACTGCTATAATGTGGCGCGCGCTTTTCATGAATACTGCGGCGCAAAATCTTATGCTTTCGGAAGATACAGAATCGGTTCTACAAAGTACACTCGCATAATAAACTTTAAGCAGGTGGATAAACTTGACGATGACAGCGTGCTTCTCGCCGAGCTTAATGCATTTGCCGATGAACATGCGGGAGAAAAGCTTATCCTTATGGGATGTACCGACGACTATGCTTCAATGATAATAAGGCACAAAGCGGAGCTGTCCGGGCGATTTATAACTCCGTGCATAAATGCGGAGCTTATGGAGGATATAACGCTGAAGGACCGTTTTTACGGTTACTGCGAAAAGCATGGGATACCGTATCCCGCGACTGCAGTTATCGAAAAGGGAATGCATCTCGATGTTGCACCGTTCGATCTTCCGGTTATTATAAAGCCGTCGAGCAGTGTCCTCTACTGGAAGTATCCGTTTGATGGAATGAAAAAGGTGTACCGAGCGCACAGTCTCGATGAGGCAAATTCTATCATAGATACGATATACGCGTCGGGATATCCCGACAAGCTTATTGTTCAGGATACGATTCCCGGCGGCGATTCGTATATGTATACGATGACCGCATACTGCGGAAGCGATGCGCGGGTACGCATGATGTGTCTCGGACATGTGCTTCTGGA
>CALGZV010000373.1 GCA_937934385.1 uncultured Clostridia bacterium
ATACTGACATGTTATAATACAAAGCAATTTGTAAAACTTGAATATCTTGAATATTTTATATATAATCTGAATTTTTAATGTATATTTTTTTTAAAATTTTTATAATTCATATCAAAGCTGTATCAAGTAAAAAATAGGAACGGAGATTGCCTGATATTAAAAATGAAATATATGGCTGTTTGTGATAACCATCTGTATTCTAAAGCTTATTCACGCGGAAGAAAGCAGGTAACCGAACATATTGTTGTATACGTTCTCCGTGATTATGCCGCTGAAAGATTAAGAAAAGAAAGACCTGATAAAAAAAGGATAAACCGAATCGGAATAACAGTATCAAAGAAGCTTGGAAATGCGGTCAGTAGAAACCGTGTTAAAAGAATAATAAGGGAAGCATACCGTATACTTGATATTAACAAAAGTTTAAAAAAAGGTTTTCTTGTTATTATTGTGGCAAGAAGTGCTGCTGTTAAAGCAAAAACCGCAGATGTTTTTCATGATCTTGACTATTGTATGAAAAAGCTCGGAATGGCGGCGGAGACAGGAAATGAAACGATTTGACTGTATATATTGCAAAATTAATCCATGTAATTTATTCCGCAGAATATTTACATTTCCGATTGTGATATACCGTCGGTTCATCTCTCCGTTAAAGCCAACTTGCTGCCGGTTTACTCCAAGCTGTTCGCAATATGCGATTCAGGCTGTAATGAAGCACGGAGTAATAAGAGGAACGTTTCTTGCGGTATGGAGAATACTCAGATGTAATCCTTACGGAAAATCAGGAGAAGATCCTGTTCCGGAGTACGGAGTATTTCCGACAGAAAAACTTTTTATAAAAATTAAGAAAAAAATAAAAACAATACGGATACAGCACAGGGATAAAAAATCCCGTAATAGATGTTTTCGTTCTGAAAGACCGGAAAATTTGAATGCTGCCGTTGAGATTGAAAGGGAAGGCCATTAAAATGAGTTATCTTTACAGTGCATTCGGATGGATAATGAATCTGTGCTATAAGATTGTTCCGAATTATTTTGTTGCAATCTTTTTGCTTGCTCTTATTATAAAAATAATTCTTTTTCCGCTTGGTATAAAGCAGCAAAAGAATATGCAGAAGCAGGCATCTTTAAGGCCTAAGGAGATGGCGATCAGAAAAAGATATGCCGGAAGAAATGACAAAGCAACACAGCAGAAGATGCAGCAGGACATTATGGAGCTGTATCAGAAAGAAAATTACAGTATGTTCGGCGGATGCCTTCCGCTCGTCATACAGTTTCCTATAATTATTGCACTTTATAATGTAATAAGAAATCCTCTTACTTATCTTCTCAATCTTGGAGAATATGTTGAACCGATTGCAAAAAGGATCACAGAATTGTTTGCAGATGCGAAGATTGCAGCAGAGATAGATATGTTTCAGTATTTGAAGGCTGATTTTTCAAAATTCTCGGATATCCTGCCTGCGGATTTTACGCAGGATATGCTGCCTTCATTCTCAATTGGCAATTTTGATTTTTCACTTACTCCGAGTATTTCAAAAATGAGTTGGCTTATTATAATACCTATTGCTACGTATGTTATATCTCTTTTAAGTATGAAACTCACAAGAAAGTTTTCATATCAGGCACCTCAGAATAATGTGGGAGCAGACGGTGCGGTATCCATGAAACTTATGGATTATACAATGCCTCTTCTGAGTGTATGGATTACTTTTTCGGTTCCTGCGATTATAGGTGTATACTGGATATTCCAGAATATTCTCAGCACGGTTCAGCAGTTTGTTCTCTCAAAAATATATAAAATTCCTACATTTACAGAGGAAGAATATAAACAGGCTGAGAAAGAAATGAACGGAAGTATAAAGAAAGCTAAGAAGAATAAACCGAAATCGCTTCATAACGATGATGACGATGATGATATTCAGGAAAAATCATCTTCTGAAATAAAAGAAAAAAAGAGCAGTGACGTACCTGTAATGAAAGAAGACAGAACAGGAAAAAAACCGGGACTGAAGTCCGGAGAAAAAAAGAATATCAGATCTCTTCATCATATTGATGACGAGGATTATGAAAATTGAACCTAAAACAAAAAAATAAAAATACTATACTGATAAAAAATATTACCGACAGTATAAAGGAGTGTTTTATTTGAAACAGGTTGTTGAAGCATTTGGAAAAACAGTAGAATCCGCTATCGCTGAAGGTGCTGCAAAGCTCGGTGTAGACAGGGAGCTTGTAGCATATGAAATTCTGGAAAATCCGAAAAAAGGTTTTCTTGGTTTTGGCGAAGTCCCCGCAAAGGTGAGAGTAACATATGATGCAAAAAACGAGAACAAAGCTCTTGAATTTGTAAATATGCTCATAAAGGATATGGGAATTGAAGCAGAGGCAACTATGTCTGATATAGAGGGAAGAGGGAAACTTATCCGTATAACCGGAAAAGGATCCGGAGTACTTATCGGACATCACGGCGCAACTCTCGATGCACTTCAGTATCTTGTAAATCTCGCTGCAAATAAAAGAAGTGACAGCGAGCAGGACGAGCAGAACGAAAATGATGATGAAACCGAAAATAGCGACATTTTAAACGATGAAACCCAAACGGGGCTGAAAGCGCAGATGACAGAACGTATAAAAACTTCTGCAAAAGATTACACACATATCACTGTAGATATTGAAAATTATCGCATAAAGCGTGAGGAAACTCTGCGCGCACTTGCAAGACGGATGGCATCAAAAGTTCAAAAATATAATAAAAGTATTACACTTGAGCCGATGAATCCTTATGAAAGACGTATAATTCATTCGGAAATACAAGATATTGAAGGTGTAATGACTACCTCGATAGGAACAGATAATGAAAGAAAAATTATTATCTATCCCGAGAACGGAGAGCCTCCGCATATTAGAACTCAGCGCGGAAGATACGGAAAAAACAGATCCGGAGCTGTGCGTAATGAAAAAAAGTCAGATACTTCTTATGAAAGTGAAAAAAATGAAACAGAATGATAAGATTTTACGCTAAATTTGCATGAGATTTATTTAAATTGAAAAGGAAAGTCAAAAGATGAGGTGCGGGAGTCTCCGGCAGTATATATTCCTAACCGGAATATCGGCAGGATCGGACTCCGGCACTTTTGAATTTACTGTAAAGCTGCAAAAAGGATGTCAGCACAGTTAATATTTATTTTTTTAACAAATATAATTTACTGTATAATGTCCTTAACATGCCTTAAATACTTTTAGGAGAAAGAAGATTAAGATATGAAGGATACAACTGTATCGGCGATATCAACTCCGTACGGACGCGGAGGAATCGCTGTAATACGGATAAGCGGAAATGAAGCCTTTTCTGTAGCGGATAAAATGTTTCGCGCAAAAAACGGAAAAAAACTTGCGGATATGTCTGGAGGAAGAGTTGTTTATGGAGATATTCTGTACGGATCTGATATAATAGACGACGGTCTTGCTTCTGTTTTCAGAGCCCCCAATTCCTTTACCGGGGAGGATACTGTTGAAATAAGCTGTCACGGCGGAATATTTATAACATCTAAAGTTCTTGAAAGTACATTTCTTTGCGGAGCTGAGCCTGCAGGACCCGGTGAGTTTACTATGAGATCGTTTATGTCCGGGCATATCGGACTTTCTCAGGCAGAGGCTGTTATGGATATTATTGATGCAAAAAGTGACGGACAGCTTGCCGTTGCCTCAGCTCAGTCCAGAGGGGTTCTTTCCGAAAAGATCAGAAAAATGTATGAACGGCTTTCTGAACTTGTTGCAGGTATATATGTAGATATAGATTATCCGGGTGAGGAGCTTTCTTCATATGATACGGAAAAAATAATTGCACAGGCTGTTGATATTATATCAGATATCAGAAAGCTTGCAGATACTTATAAAGCCGGACATGCTGTGTCTGAAGGTATCCCGGTAGTAATTGCGGGAAAACCGAATACCGGAAAATCGACTCTAATGAATATGCTTCTTTGCCGTAATAGAGCTATCGTCACATCTGAAGCCGGAACAACACGTGATGTTATCGAGGAGACTCTTGAAGCGGGAGCCGTTCTTCTTCGTCTTTTTGATACAGCAGGAATACGTGACGCAGGAAGCGAAGCCGAAAGAATAGGAATAGAAAGAACAATTGAAAAAATAAACGAGGCAGAGCTTGTTCTTGCGGTATTTGACATTTCATCTGATCCGGATGATGAGGATAAAAGATTTATTTCGGAGCTTGAGAAATACAAAGCTTCCGGCGGAAATATACTTGTTATCCTTAATAAATCAGATTTATATACAGATGGAAAAAACGGAGGTATAAAAAAACTTTTATCAGACCGCTTCGGTTATGCCGAAATAGTTTCAGCTGCGAACGGACAAGGCAGAAATAAGATTCTGTCGCGTATAGAAGCTATGTATCTGGATGGAAGTATTGATCTTAAAAATGATGCTGTTGTATCTAATTCAAGACAGTATGCATCTTTGAATAATGCAGCGTGTCATTTATCAGATGCTGTCAGCGCGCTTAAAGAAGGAATGACAGAAGATATTGCGGGAACCGATATGGAGCTTGCGCTTTCGGCTCTCGGTCAAATCGACGGAAGAAGTGTCACTGAAGATATTGTACACGGTATATTTTCCCGTTTTTGCGTGGGAAAATAGCTCAGAGAATGTATTCGAAAGAATTTTATAAAAATTTTTTATATAACCGAAAACTCCGTTCCATACGGAACGGAGTTCAGTTATAATTTTTTACCCTTTATTTCTTTTTGGAAGAGTTTTTCTTAGGTATAACAAGAATTATTGCAGCAATTGCAGCAATCGGAAGAATAATCGCTACGACAATTCCGATTATATCTGATATCTTGGAGTTTCCGCTGCTATGATCATGCC
>CALGZV010000374.1 GCA_937934385.1 uncultured Clostridia bacterium
CGCAGTAGCATTATCAAGTCCGTACTTCTGTATAAGAACAAGCATAATACTGTCACGTGTTCCGATAACCTCGGATATATCGCATATTCCGTCACGGATAAGTTCCTGAGCGTTACCGAGCCATACGTCAGTACCGTGCGTAAGTCCCTCTATCTGAAGCAGGTCGGCAAAGTTTTTCGGCTTTGCCTCCACAAGCACCTGCTGAACAAATCTTGTACCGAATTCCGGAAGTCCGAGCGTTCCTATATCACTGCCTATATCTTCCGGGCTTACGCCCAGAGGAGCGGTAGATTCAAACAAAGCATAAATAAGCGGATCGTTCATCGGAACATCCATAACCGATGTTCCGGAATATCTTTCAAGCATTTTATACTTTGTCGGAATATCGTGTCCGAGTTCGTCAAGCTTCAGTATTGTATCATGGAGATACGAGAACGCAAAGTGCGTCGTTATTATATTGGAACCCGCATCGTCAGCAGGATGCTGAACCGGTGTAAAATCGTATACATCGTATTCACGCGGAACAACGATAATACCTCCCGGATGCTGACCTGTAGTACGCTTTACGCATATGCAATGCGCAATAAGACGGTTGATCTCCGCACGGTTCACCATCATTCCCTTGTTTTCAAGATATTTTACAACAAATCCGTAAGCGGTTTTATCGGCAAGCGTTCCGAGCGTACCCGCACGAAAGACGTTTTCTTCGCCGAAAAGCTGCTCAGTATATTTATGAACCTTTCCCTGTACCTCACCGGAAAAGTTAAGATCGATATCAGGCGACTTATCTCCGTAGAATCCGAGGAATGTTTCGAACGGTATGTCGTGACCGTCATTTTTCATCAGCTTTCCGCAAACGGGACAGTTTTTGTCAGGCATATCAAATCCTGAACCGACAGTTCCGTCCGTAACAAACTCGCTGTACTTACATTCAGGACAATAATAATGTGGTGGAAGAGGATTTACCTCTGAAATACCCGCCATGGATGCAACAAACGATGAACCGACAGAACCTCTCGATCCTACAAGATATCCCTCGCTCTCGCTGTACTGAACAAGCTTCTGCGCGATCATGTAAAGCACTGCAAATCCGTGCTTTATTATAGCGGTAAGTTCTTTGTCAAGCCGGTCATGAACTACATAAGGAAGCGGATCGCCGTAAAGCGATTTTGCCCGAGCCCAGCACATATTCTGAAGGTCATCCTCCGCGCCGTCCATTTTAGGCGTAAATGTTCCTTTAGGTATAGGACGGACGTCGCCTATCCAGCTCGCCACAAGATTTGTATTCGTTACAACGACT
>CALGZV010000375.1 GCA_937934385.1 uncultured Clostridia bacterium
TTCCGTATTCACTGCTTCCGGATAGCGTTTTCTTGATTCGTCCCCAAATACCGTTTATGCTTTTATTCATCTGCGCTCCTCCGAATCCTTTTCATCGGTTCGTTCGCTTATTATATACCGCGGACGGTGTTTTACTTCCATATAGATCTTTCCTATATATTCTCCGAGAACACCGATTCCGACAAGCTGTATACCGCCAAGAAAGCAAACGATGCAGGTCATGCTTGTCCATCCTGCGACCGTATTGCCTGCAATATGCCCTATAACCGACCATATGATCCCGATAAAGCTGACAAGCGCGGTGATAAGTCCTGCCGCGGTGATCATACGAAGCGGTTTTATGCTCAGGCTTGTTATTCCGTCAAAAGCAAGAGAAAGCATTTTACGAAGCGGATAGTGACTCTTTCCGGCAATGCGCTCTTTACGTTCATAATATACCGATGTACTGTTGAAGCCTACAAGAGGAATCATTCCGCGCAAAAAGAGATTTACCTCCTCAAATTTAGCAAATTCATGAAGAACTCTTGCCGAAATAAGACGGTAATCCGCATGATTGAAAACTACCTCAACACCCATTGCCGCAAGAAGTTTGTAAAAGCTTTCTGCGGTGAACCGTTTGAAAAGCGTATCCGTTTTACGACTTGACCGTACTCCGTAAACCACCTCGGCGCCTTTTTCGTATGCGTCGACCATGTCAGAAACGGCATGTATATCGTCCTGCCCGTCACAGTCTACAGAAACGGTAATGTCGCAGGAATCCTTGACCTCCATAAGTCCGGCAAGCACTGCATTCTGATGGCCGCGGTTACGGCTCTGACGTATTCCCGTATAATGAACATCCGATTCGGACAGCGATTTGATTATATCCCACGTTCTGTCTCGGCTTCCGTCATCGACAAACATAATGCGGCTGTCGGGAGATATTTTCCCCGCTCCGATCAGAGACTTAAGCTCAGCAAGAAACATTGCCGAGGTAATCGGAAGAACCTGTTCTTCGTTATAACACGGTATAATAAGTTTAAGTACGGGCTTCATAAAATATGTTTACCTCTCATCTCTTAATGTCGCCGGAATATATAGTAACGGTCTGATTTCTGCAAGGGATGATCAGGCAGAATAATTGTGTGCATCCGCGGCCTCATCCGCGCTTTCATCCTGGAGCCCGGACGCTTTTACACATTCTTCCTGTTCTGCCTCCTTATGCGGCAGCATATGCTTCCAGATCGCAACTCCGGAAACAAGAGCGCAGCCAAGGGCGGTCGGAAATCTTCCTTCATATATCTCAAATACAAAGGACAGCGTTCCGAAAAGCATAAATGTAACTATACTGCGTCTGCGGTTGGGAGATATTTTTAAAACTGTAGAAAAAATTATATAAAGCACGGCAAGTCCGAGTCCGACAGGCGTAAAAAACATAAGCGCGATCATTTCTCCGAAAACAGCCGCGATACACTTTCCTCCGCGGAATCCGCCGAGCGGCGCGATAGCGTGTCCAAGTACCGGCGCAAGCATTGCAAGCGCAAAAAACCACGACGATCTGTCAAGCCATTTCAGTGCGATAAACACCGGGATAAACCCCTTAAGCATATCCATTATAAGGCACAGCATTCCTATAACAGGACCGCACGACGTAAATGCATTTGCAGCCCCTGGATTTCCGTCCTTTCCGGTTTCACATACGTCAGTACCGCGCAAAAGACGCGGAATGATCCGGCTGAACATTATCCCGCCGGAAAGAAATCCCACAACGATAAGAAGTATATATTTTAAATAAAAATACTCGTCCATATCATTACCCCGAAACGGCACTCAGCCGTTCTCAACTATATTCATAATTTGTATTGCCGCGTCGGCGTGTGTATTGCGGCGTTGATTCTCTCTCATTTTTTCTGAAGCCTCCGGATCGAACACAAGCTTTTTCGCCTTGCGGATAGCATCTTTTTCATTATTTCCGTAAATCGACATTCCATGCGATGAGAAGAATTCGACATTCTTTGTTTCGCAGCCGGGTATCGTCATAACATGTATAAGCGGTATATTTGCGACCGCCGCTTCGGTACTCGAAAGTCCGCCCGGCTTTGAAAGCATAACATCTGCCGCTTCCATGTAAAGATTGACCTTTTTTGTAAAAGGCACTACTTTGATATGAGGATTATTGCCGTATCTTTCGTTAACACTCTGTTCAAGCGACTTATTGCGTCCGACAAGCACATATGCTGCAAAGTCCGTATCCTCAATATTCAGAAGTTCATCACACATAGCACTCAGATTGCCGCAGCCTACGCCGCCAGACATAATAAGATAAATTCTTTTTCCCGGAAGTATTCCGAGCTGCCGCCTTGCCTCATCTCTTCCGATATGCTCGCCGAATCGAAGTCCTACAGGAATTCCGGTAGGATATATCCTGTCATACGGAATACCTCTTTTGAGCAGGTCAATCCGCAGATCCTCATGCGGCAAGAAATATCCGTCAAGACTCGTCTCTGCAAAAAACGGAATTCTGGTATAATCGGTAAGCACTCCGTAGCACGGTATGTCTATCTTTTTTCTTCTTTTGAGAGCAGTCGTCGCTTCCATGCCGAACAGATGCGTACTTACAATAGCATCGA
>CALGZV010000376.1 GCA_937934385.1 uncultured Clostridia bacterium
GCACAAAAACAGATAACAAAATTTCAGTTCTGATAAAAAAAGAAGATATTACCGGTGCAGCACAGGTGGATATTCTTCCCCAATTATCCGATACCCCCTGCGGAGAAGGTTATTTTGCCGTACCTATGCTGCATCGCAGTTATCTTACCTATTTTAAGCCGCGGCAGGATTTCTGCGAGGATACGCTGCTTTTCAGTATGCCCTTTTACGGAGTAAAACGGCCCGGAGAATGTTTTATCGTTCTGCTGGAAGGTTTGGCGCCGGAAGCCCGGCTGTATCAAAGCTATCACCGGGGAAGCTATTGCATCTGCTTCCGTTTTGACTTTCAGGCTGACTCCATTGTCCCTTATGACGATATTACCCTGCAAATTATTTTTCTTGCTCCCGATGCGGATTATAATGCTATGGCCCGCGCTTACCGGGAATATCAATACGCGCATGGCCTGCAAACAATTTTAGAAAAAAAGCGTAAAGCGGTAACCTATGCAGCCGAAGCGCCGGAAATCCGCTTGCGGCTGGCCTGGAAACCCGTACCGACGCCGGTGGAGGAGCAAACGCCCACCACCGAACCGAGCATGCACGCGGCCATCTCTTTTGACCGGCTGAAAGAAATCATGCTCCGAATGCATAGAGCCGGTATAGAGAAGGCGGAATTATGCTTGGTCGGCTGGAACCAAAAAGGACATGACGGAAGGTACCCGCAGCTTTTTCCTGTAGAAGAAGCTTTAGGCGGTGAAAAAAAGCTGAAAGAAGCGATCGAAGAATGGCTGGAATACAAGGATGACGGCAGAGAATCCAGAGCAAAGAGCGACAAGGTCATCTACGCGATCGAAAACATGAGCACAACGGATGAAGTTGTAAACATGCTTTGTGAAAGAATCATGGAGCTGAAGGACTTCCTGGTAAAGAAATCCGTATGGGCTCTCGGCGGAGACGGATGGGCTTACGATATCGGTTACGGCGGTCTGGATCATGTTCTGGCTTCCGGAGAGAATATCAATATCCTGGTTTTCGATACAGAAGTATACTCCAATACAGGCGGACAGGCATCCAAGGCTTCGCAGATCGGTCAGGTCGCACAGTTCGCTGCCGGCGGTAAAGCAATCAGCAAGAAGAATCTCGCTGAGATCGCAATGTCTTACGGATATGTATACGTTGCACAGGTAGCTATGGGCGCTGACCAAAGCCAGCTCCTTAAGGCTCTCACTGAGGCTGAAGCTTACCACGGTCCTTCGCTTATTATCGGATATGCTCCCTGCGAGATGCACGGTATTAAGAAAGGCGGCATGCAAAACTGCCAGACCGAGATGAAGAAGGCAGTTGAGGCAGGCTACTGGCAGATGTTCCGCTTCAATCCTGCAGCAGTTGCAGAAGGCAAGAACCCGCTGACTATCGACTCTAAGGAGCCTACAGCGGATTACGTTGAGTTCATCAAGAACGAAGCACGTTACAGCCGTCTCGCACAGTCCTTCCCGGAAAAGGCTGAAAAGCTCTTCGCGGAAGCTGCTGAAGCAGCAAAGGCAAAATATGCTCACCTCCTCAGACAGAAGGAAAGCTACGAGCCGAAGCAGAACTGATCTCAAATAAAATAATAAGATTTTAACGTAAACTTAAAGCGACGCAGATGTTGTAATTTGGTGACATCTGCGTCGCTTGTTTATATAATTCATGCCATAAATATATTATTATAACATTTATTCCGGAGAATAAATTTAAGTACCCGCTAAACTATAAAAAACTCAAACTCAAAAAGGACAAGTCTATGGGCAATAACCGCTTATATTTCTAAATCGACCACATACTGAAAATCTATTGAATACAGCTTACGTTCTGTTTATAATTATAGACAAGAGAGGAAGTGTTTATAATGCAGATCGAAATAAAAACAGATGATTCATACATCGAACCCAAAATAATTATTTTGACAGCATCGATTACAGAGGAAATAAATAATATTGTGCAAAAGCTATCGGTCGATAATTCGCACATTATTACCGGAAATAAAAACGGAAAGATCGAAGTATTAGAACAAAATGATCTGATCAGAATCTTTTCCTGCAACAATAAGGTTTTTGCATTAACAAATAACGGTGAATATCTTCTTCGATTCAGACTTTATGAGATGGAGGAAAAATTAGATCCTTCTCAATTTGTCCGTATTTCCAATTCAGAAATTATAAATCTTAAAAAGGTAAAAAACTTTGATTTGAACTTTACCGGAACTATTTGCGTTAAACTAATAAACGGAACAGTAACATATGTATCAAGACGGTACGTCTCAAAAATAAAAAAAATATTAGGAATATAAGGTGATAAATATGAAAAAGAAAATATTATTACGCGGCATTTTAGGATTTCCTATCGGACTGGCAACGGGATATATAATAACAATAATTCTCTCTTTGATATTTGCACACGGGTATTATTCCCCATGTGTACCTGAACTGACCGTTATGATGAAAAACGAGATTAATGCAGTTCTTCTTCAGGCATTTTTATGCGGAATACTGGGGACAGGGTTTGCGGCCTGCTCTGTAATATGGGAAATAGAGAATTGGGGAATTGTAAAACAGACAGGAATCTACTTCTTAATTATTTCGGTAATAATGATGCCGATAGCTTATATCACCTATTGGATGGAACACAGTTTAAAAGGTGTGTTAAGCTACTTTGGAATTTTCACCTTCATTTTTGCTGTCATATGGATCATACAGTATTTCATTGCTAAAAAGGAAGTAAAAAAAATGAACGAAAATTTACACATAGGGCAACAGTAAAAATAATTTTCTTTAATTCTTAGTTTATGTCATTATAAAAAAATCTGTTAATCCTAATGTACCTGTCTTTAAATCACAGGAAATTTAAAATATTTGTAAGATAAATTAGAATTTACTTGACATAACTATAAAAAAGTATATAATATTAATATAAATTAAATAAAATTATTTTTAAGGTAAAACAATGTTTAACTTTATCGACCGCCTAAACAATAACGTCGATATGCAGTCCGCAGTCCCTGCTTATTATTGGCAGAACGTCGGGCTTACATTGTTATACCCTTATTCAAGTAATTAGAGTGTTTTCTAATCTGATTAAGATAAGCGCAGTGTAGGCTATGAGTAAATCTTAGCCTGCACTGTTTTTTATATTTTCAAGAAAGGAATAAACTAAAATGATTACAAACAAGGGAACACAAACAATAAAAACCGAAAGGTTTATTTTGCGGAAATTCACTGTTGATGATGCTCAGGCTATGTTTGATAATTGGGCAAATGACGAAAGAGTTACGCGCTATTTAACCTGGTGTCCTCATGAATCACCTGAGCTTACAAAACAGCTCTTAGAAAGTTGGTGCGCAGCATATAACAACCTGAATACATACAATTGGGCTATAGAATATGTGAAAGCACCTATCGGAAATATCAGTATTGTCCGGTTAAACGAAAGCTGCGAATATGCAGAACTCGGTTACTGTATAGGACATGATTACTGGAATAAAGGTTTTATGTCTGAAGCCGCAAAAGCAGTCATTGACTACCTTTTTGCCGAAGTCGGAGTAAACCGTGTCGGAATTTCTCATGCGGTTAAAAATCCTGCATCCGGCAAAGTTGCTCAAAAATGCGGCCTGATCTTCGAGGGTACAAAGCGTGAATATTTTAAAACCGCCACAGGAGAATTTCTCGACATATCCGATTACGGTATTTTAAGAAGTGAGTGGTCAGAAATGAGAAAACAGAATTGACTGTAATTAAATATCAGCGCATAGATCAAACTTTTAGTTTGATCTATGCGCTTGTTACTTTATTAAATATGATATTTAATTCCCGCTTATATCAGTGAATCAATCAAAACACTTATTTCATGCAAGCGCGATACATTGCCTCTGCATCATCGCCCATCCGTGAGACCGAATAAAAACGCTTTACAGTCTCTCTGCCGAACGCGCCGAGCCTTGATAGCTTTTCGGAATCGCTTTCAAAAAGATTTTTTATATCAGATATAAGTTTCTCTGCCGAAGACTTTTCTCCGTCCCGACAACAAAAATTCGTCTTTTGCGCTGCCTTCAGACTATCTTCGCCGTCAAAGATACCGAGATAACCCTGCGCACCTGCAAGAACAGTCGGTATTCCGCACGACATTGCCTCAAGCGCAGCCCGCGATACTCCGACAAATGCATCGGCACAAGGAAGAATATCAGGAATATCACGGCGCGATCCAAGCATAACAATAACCTTCCTTCCAAGCTTCTTATTCACCTGCTCAGCTTCGTTCGAGAGTCTGTCAAATTCTGTTCCCGATCCTACCGTAACGATCTCAATATCGGGATAAAGCTCTGCAAGTTGCTCTGCACTTCCGATCAACTGTACTGCCGCGTCAGAGCTTGCCGAATCAAGACGGCTGACATGCATGACTCTGTGCGTACAAGTATCCGAAAGTCCGAGCTTTCGGGCAATATCCGCTTTCCGTTCGGACTGCGCAGGGCAGAAACGTTCAGCGTCAATACCGTTAACCGTCAGCGTAATATTGTCGGAAGATATACTGTAAGCATCTATAAGATATTTTCTGACGTCCTCACTTACCGCAAGCGACCTTTCACCCCAATCAGTAAGAGCGCTAAGGCCCGGAAGCATCTTGTAAACCCCATGCGCTGTCGTCACATAATGAAACGCTTCCGGCATTCTTCTTTTCAGCTTTCCGCATACTATAGTACACATACGTGCATGAGCATGAACAACATCAAAAGGATTTCCCGACTGTATACTATCCTCTACAAGCTTTTTCAATCCTTTATACGCCCGTGCGAGTTTTATCGGAGATCTTTCCGACAGAGGAAGCGTCACATGTACAGCGCCGGCCCCCTCAAGCTGCTCAGCGTATACTCCGCCTGAAGACGCCACCGTAACACTGTGTCCGCGCCGCAAAAGTTCCTTTGAAAGTTCAAGAATATATGTCTCCGCGCCGCCTATACCGAACGCCATCGTTACCATAAGAATATTCATTAAATACGCTCCTTCCCATTCTCGAACCGGATAAAAACTCATAGCTCCAGAATATGAAATCATAAAACATGAGCTGAAAAACAGTAAGTTTTCCAGCTCAAAACAGTTACTCAGACTCAGCTTTCCGCTCCTGCGTCGGTTGGAGCGGGAACAGCGGTATCGTCCACATGAACGATCGCTCCATTTTCGAAATATCCTGTATAAGTCCGTCCCGAAGGCCATGTGTATGTGCCCTGACCGGACAAACGGTTTTCCTTGAACTCACCTGTATAGCTTTCACCGTTCGCCCAGATATATGTCCCATTTCCAGTACGAACGTCGTTTACAAATTCGCCCTCATATACATCTCCGCAAGCATATGTAAACTTACCGACTCCGTTTTTCATATCACCGGAATACATACCCGAATATATTGATCCGTCAGCCCAGGTATATGTACCCTCGCCGTCCTTTTTATCATCCTTGTATTCCCCGACATATGTCGATCCGTCAGCCCAGGTATACGTACCCTTTCCGTTCTTTTTACCGCCCGAAAATTCGCCTTCATAGGTATCTCCGTTTTCAAATCTGAAAACTCCGGTTCCGGATATTTCATCATGCAAAAACTGTCCTTCGTATACATCCCCGGAAGCATATGTAAGAACTCCGGTTCCGTTCTTCTGCATATCAGTGAGGCCGCCCTTATACACATTACCGTTTGAATATACAAGTTCTCCTGTCTCACTGTCTACCTTCGCAGAAGATCCGTCTGAAAAGTACAATGTACCTTTCGTCGGTATACCGGTCTTGTCCACCATTCCGGTAAATTTGATTGTACCGCCGTTTTCAGAAGTAATTCTGACATACGGTCTGAATCCATTCATATATAAAATTATATACACGATTATAACGCAAAGTACAGCCGCCGCAAGGATTATGCTTATAGTAAGCGCAACATTGCGGTGTTTTCTTCTGCGGCGTCTCGCCGGCTTTTCTGCGATGCTGTCTATATTATTATCCATGATCTTGACCGTTCCTTTCTAATACATGTAAGTTATACCGTCAGAGCTGAAAAATATGCGGGATAAGCTTTATCAGTCCGACTCCGAGCAAAACGAGAAGAATAAGATATACTAAAATAATCAGAGGATTCTGCCGCTTACCGCCAAAAAGAGACTCTGCTTTTTCGCGGTGTTCCGGCGGAAGATAGAAGTGACAGCTCCCTAAAGGCATTTTTACATACTGTTTAACATCAGAAAGCCGCTTACCGGACTTCCGGGATTTTTTAAAATCTGCAGAAGTACCGCCGGAATTTCTTTCTCCGACGATGTTCTGAACACCGTCCGACAAATCTGCACCGTCCGATACCTTCATATCGCATGTGATCACCGATCCGCCCGATAAATCTGCATCATCGGTACGGCTTATTCCATGATCCGCCTTTTCCTCCCGCCGGGAAGTCTCTTCCGCAACAGCTATTATCCGCCTAAGCGTACCGCCTTTGCCAAGCAGTGCAGCCCTGACAAATATATTCTTCCAAAGACCGAGTTCGCGAAGTGTTTTTGCACTCTGCGGCGAATCGGCATTGTGCCTCATAAGCGATCTGATAACCGCACCGGACACATCGTGCTGATAAAGTATAACAATAACCGACAAAACGATTCCGGAAAAAAGCGAAACTATAACAAGTCCAATCGACGATTCGGTAAGCGCTTCTATTTCACGAATTATCTGCTCCAAAAACAGTTCCTCCCCGCCAGTTATCGGTGCTTTATCTGATTATATCTGTACCCATATATTTGCGGAGCGCTTCCGGCACTGTTACTGTTCCGTCTGCGTTCTGATAGTTCTCGAGAATAGCCGCAACTGTA
>CALGZV010000377.1 GCA_937934385.1 uncultured Clostridia bacterium
GTAATAACATAATCCACATTAGCACCGCACATCGAGTGAAGAATATGATAGCCCGAATCCTGCTTATCCGCAAACACTTCTGTTTCTGGAATGATGATCTTTACACGGTACTTAATCACAATAAGGCATCTGACTCTGGGAAGTACCGCTTTCTTTTTGCCTTCGGGTATAATTTCAAATTCGTGAAGATCCACGCCGGCAACGTCGCCCGAAATAATGGAACGACCGCTGTAGGACGCATAGATAGCCTGCCATTCTTCACGTTCTTCCTCTGTCAAGTTCTTATCCAGTTCGGTAAGATTCAAATCCTTGAATTCCATAAAAATCCCCTTTGTTTTGATTTTGTTTCGGCTGTAGTTACACCTCCTCGTAAAAAGAGCAGCGACCGCCGAAAATGCCGCTACTCTTTTTTATAAAACACAACTCCGTCTTTTGTAATCAAGGCAAATCTGAAGTTGCAGGATACCCTAACACGCTGCATCTGCTCCTTCACCTCAAGCAAAAATATGACTACCTCGCATTTTTCGTTGTCGAACTTATCGTTTACATACTCGGAAACCGTTCGCTCTGTTCCCTGCTGTACCGGGATGACAAATATCTCTTTGTCGTGCTTCAAAGTACTTATCATAAACCGAAGTGCAATAGGAGCACGGCTTTTTCTATGCCATATAACCTGCGGGTAAAACGAGAGCATAACGTCAAAGGCTCGGATCATATCATAGTCGGGCTCTTCGCCTTTGCGAAGTAAAATATAATCGGTGCCATATGTAACTATCTCATAATCACCGTATTGGCACATCTGAGAAACATATCCGAATACGCTCGGAATAGCGGTCTTAAACTCATGATTTACTGCAACTAAAAGCTGTCTGCAAAGTAAGGAGCCGTATTCCTCAATCAAGGTATCAATGTATTTCTGGTAAGCATTCAAATACACTTTTTCTCACTCCTTCTTTACTTTGCGTATAGAATTCAGATACGGGTCTATATGCAGCAGAGTGTAGTCCTCGGTAATACAGTTGAAAACAATGCTCATAACATACGCCGTCATGTTCTTGACCTCTCGGTCATTCTGATGCAGCTTATGCATTGCCGACTGCAAGGTTGATGCGTCTATCTCATACATTCGGCTTCGGACTTTGTCACGCGGAAGTACCGCATTGCCTATTCGTAAGTTGTCCGAATAATACAGCCGTTCAAGTGCGTCGTACAGGATCTTTCGCTCTTCCTCCTCGAAGGTATCAAGCTGACAGTTCTCCAGTATATCCTCAAGACTGTACATATCGTCTGCCTGTCTGTCACGTAGTCGCTTATCGAAATATGACGTATAAGCAAATGACTTAGGGTTAGGGAAGACAGACTGACTTATATAAATATTATTCTTATCTTTCTTTTTCCCTTCTTTCTTTTTCGGGTGCCGATTTGACAGGTCTAGAAGTGCAGTTTCGGCAGATCTTAATGTACCATTTTGGCAGGTCTTAAATTCCGGCTCCTCTGCACCTTGCTCTGATACGCCGTTATCTGCCATGCTGTTTTCCTCATTTTCGAGATCTTCAAGCGCCAAAGTAAGACATGCCGATTCGGCAGTTCTTAAATTATCTCTCTGCACCTGCTCTTTTGCCTCTTCCACAGATACATCAGGTCTTGCGATATAGATTCTGTTAGGCTTACCTCTGCCGCAGCGCTCCTCTTTTATGAGCCCTATGTTTACAAGTTCCTTAAATGCGGCAATAGCTTTCTTGTATGAAATACAAAGATAATAAGCTACTTCCTCGCGGGAATAGTTCAGATATACCTCACCCTTTTCGTTTATCCATCCGTTCATCTTGGAAAGATTAAATCTTCCGAGTAACAACGAATAAACGTTTTTTGCCTCTATAGAAAGTGGTCGATATTTCTTAGTTTCGAATAATACTTTGGGTATTTCAATATGCTCTCCCCTTACAATATCCGAAATTGTGTATATGTACATTTTTATTTCCTCCTTAATAAAGCAAAAAGCAGATTACGTTTTTACAATCTGCTTTAGTTAGTTATTTGATTTATCCGCTATAATATCATCAGCGCCGGTTTTAGTGAACGTGCTTTTTTCATAAACCGTGGCGCTGCCGAGAATGTCTTTAACAACTCCTGCCAGCTTTTCCGGTCCCTCGTTTTCAGGTTTGGGTTCTTCACTTTTCGCAGTAGCCGGTGGCGTGTAAGTCGCATAAGCTTCCTCTGCTTCTTTTTCAAGCTTCTCATCGAGATCTCGCCACTTGGGGACATAATCCGCTACACGAGTGAATTTGAGATCCTTATACGAAGAAAGCTCATCGGGAATTATCTTGAGT
>CALGZV010000378.1 GCA_937934385.1 uncultured Clostridia bacterium
TTACAAAGAAGAGTACCATGATCGGTCCTGTCCAGCGGTCCATGCGATCCATAAGTTCTTCTGAAAAATCGCATAGGTTGCAGAATACGGTTCCCATCATCATACATACAAGGAGCGATGAAAAGCTGACAGTGACGCCTCCGATGGGGAACTCGAGCATAGACAGGGCAACCGCAAGGAATACATATGTGACAGAAATACTCATGCGTTTGCTGCGGGAGTGAAAGAATTGTTCGGTAAAGTTGAAAAGAAGACCTATAACTGTTCCGAGAACGAGCGACGCTACAACTTCTATTATAGGCTCGATCAGTACAGAAATAAAATCAATGTGACCGCTTTCAAGCGCTTTCGCTATTCCGAATGATATTGCAAATACAATAAGACCGACAACGTCATCAAGCGCAACTACCGGAAGCAGTGTCTGAGTAAGCGGGCCTTCGGCTTTGTACTGCTTGACGACCATAAGCGTAGCTGCCGGTGCCGTGGCTGTAGCAATAGCTCCGAGAGTTATTGCGCATGACAGCGGAAACTGTTCGGGAACGAGAAAATGAACTGCTATAAGTGCAGCATCGACGGCAATGGTCGCCGCAAGAGCCTGAAATATTGCGATTACTACTGCCTGACGTCCGGTTTTTTTAAGAGAGGATATGCGGAATTCATTTCCCATAGAGAATGCGATAAATCCGAGCGCGGCATTTGATATTACAGAGTAGCTTTCAACGTCTTCTGTTGAAATAAATCCGATACCGGGAATTCCGAGCTGACCGAGAACATACGGTCCGATAAGCACGCCCGCGACAAGATATGCCGTTACAGCAGGGAGATTCCACAGCTTTGTTAGTCTCGACATCATAAGTCCGGCGAGCATTGCGATTGACAGAGCAAGTAAAACCTGCATGATATAAAAACCTCGATTTCTGTTTTACAGTTTGTGCCTGCGGCACAGTGAGAAATTATATCACAATATATGCTCTATTTCAAGGTATTTTGCGAATAAAAAATGTTGTCTAAAACCTTTTTATTTATTGACATGTGATTTTTACATCCTTATGACGGATGGATTATTTGAGTACGTACTTGCAACTGCTTCGGGTTTATGATAGAATATTTATATTAAAACCAAGGATGTATTTTATTATGAAAAAAGCAGATGATACCGGATATCTTCCGCTCTGCCGTGCAGAAGCACAGGAGCGCGGTTGGGAAGAGCCCGATTTTGTATATGTCAGCGGTGACGCATACGTTGATCATCCGAGCTTCGGCACTGCGATTATTTCGCGTGTGCTTGCCGACGCCGGATATTCTGTTGCGATACTTGCACAGCCCGATTTCCGTTCAGCCGATGCGTTCCGGGAATATGGCAGACCACGTCTGGGATTTCTTGTTTCGGCGGGAAACCTCGATTCTATGGTTGCAAATTATACTGTTGCAAAGAAAAGACGCGGATACGATTACTATTCTCCCGGCGGGAAGGCGGGACTTCGTCCTGACCGTGCAACTATCGTTTACTGTAACAGGATAAGAGAGGCGTACGGTGACGTCCCGATCATACTCGGAGGTGTTGAAGCGTCTTTGCGGCGTTTTGCACATTATGATTATTGGGATAACCGTGTCCGGAACAGCATTCTTGTAGACTCCGGCGCAGATATTCTTACATACGGAATGGGTGAGAATATTCTGCTCCGCATTGCGGCGCTGCTGGATCGCGGTATTCCGATAGGAAAGATCCATGATGTACGCGGGACAGTCTATATGACAAACGTCGGGGATAAGCTCCATTATCCTTCGGTGGGCGGATGGAATATAGATGATCTTAAGACCGATAAAAGGCTGTATGCGGAAGCTTTTGCGGTTCAATATAAGGAGAACGATCACATAAGGGGACGTGCCGTAACGGAGGTCTACGGCGACCGTATTCTGGTGCAGAATCCGCCGATGCCTCCGCTTGAGCGAGAGGAGCTTGACAGAGTCTATGCGCTTCCTTATATGCGAAATTATCATCCGTCATATGAAAAGGACGGCGGTATTCCAGCTATCCGTGAGGTGCGTTTTTCGATAACGCATAACCGCGGATGCTTCGGAGGATGTGCTTTCTGTGCCATAGCATTTCATCAGGGAAGAACAGTCCGCTCACGAAGTATAGACAGCGTTGTAAAGGAAGCTGAGCTTCTTAAGGCACTTCCTGATTTTAAGGGATATATTCATGATATCGGAGGGCCTACCGCCAATTTCAGATATCCTGCGTGTGACAAGCAGCTTCGCGACGGTATATGTCCGAACAGACGCTGTCTTACTCCGGTTCCGTGCAGGAAGCTTAAAGCCGATCACAGTGAGTATATAGAACTTTTAGACCGTGTAGAATCTCTTCCTGGTGTTAAAAAAGTATTTATACGGTCCGGAATACGTTTTGACTATCTTCTTGCGGACAAAAATGAGGCCTTTTTCCGCAGGCTTGTACGTAATCATGTCAGCGGACAGTTAAAGGTAGCACCGGAGCATTGTTCTGACAGTGTACTGGCGCTTATGGGAAAGCCTTCTATCGGTGTATACGATGCATTCCGCGTAAGATTCGGTGAGCTATGTTCGGAGTGCGGAATGGATCAGTATCTTATACCTTATCTTATGTCCAGCCATCCTGGAAGCACACTTTCGGATGCTGTTGAGCTTGCTCTGTATCTGAAAGCCAACGGCTGTGCGCCTGACCAGGTTCAGGACTTTTACCCGACGCCGAGTACCGCGTCAACTGTTATGTACTATACAGGAATCGATCCTGTGAGCGGCAAAGAGGTC
>CALGZV010000379.1 GCA_937934385.1 uncultured Clostridia bacterium
CAGGCTGGTACAGAAGATTATCGCAGCATACGAGAAAAGGTAAAAAAATATAATTTAAAATAATAAAAAATGCATTGAAAAAAATGTCGGAATAGTATATAATATAAAAAGTATATCTGTGATAAATTTATAAAAGATTGAGGGACGTACATAAATGCTTGAATATGTAAAAAAAGCTCTGGCTCCGTTTGGATTCGGATATAAAATCAATGTAATAAATAAACAGGGAAGGCATATTATAGACCTTCCTACACGTCTCCTTATCCGCCGTGCGATCAGCGCTGCGCTTGATTATGAATGTATGCCGCACGATGAATTTCAGCCTGAAGTATCGGTGTCGGTAGTTAACGACCGTCAGATACATATGATGAATATAAAATACCGCGGGCTCGACAGTTCGACAGATGTTTTATCGTTTCCGCTTCTTGAAGACGGGATTCCGACACCTGATGATGTTGATATCAGGACTGGACGTATACCGCTCGGAGACATTGTCATTTCAATAGACCATGCGTACAGGCAGGCGATTGAATACGGACATTCGGTACGCCGCGAAATAGCTTTTTTATGTGTTCATTCCGTTCTTCATCTGCTCGGATATGATCATGTCACAAGTGAGGACGACGAACGGATAATGTTCGGACGGCAGGAAGCTATCCTTGAATCTATGGGAATCGGACGCTGAAAATAATAAAATCAACCGAAAGGCGAAACAGACAGTATGTTGGAAAAGCTTCATGGTGCAGAAGCGAGATACGCAGAAATAGAGGAAAAGCTCGGAAATCCGGATATTATTTCTGATATTACAGTATATTCGGGACTTATGAAGGAATATAAGCAGCTTACTCCTATAATTGAAAAATACCGTGAGTACAAAGCGGCGCGGCTCAGCATAGACGAAGCGCTTGAGCTTCTCGGAGAGGATAACGACCCGGAGATGAGGGCGCTTGCAGACGAGGAACTGCGTACGGGAAAAGAGGCGGTTGCCCGTCTCGAAGAAGAGCTTAAAATATTACTGCTTCCGCATGACGAAAACGACAGTAAGAACGTTATTGTTGAGATAAGAGGCGGCGCCGGCGGCGAAGAGGCCGCGTTGTTTGCCGGCGTTCTTTACCGGATGTATACCATGTATGCGGATTCGATGCGGTGGAAACATGAGATAATAGATGCAAACGAGACGGAACTCGGAGGCTTCAAGGAGGTTTCGTTTATTATCGAGGGAGAGGGCGCATATTCGAGGCTTAAATTCGAAAGCGGCGTACACCGTGTTCAGAGAGTTCCGGAGACAGAGTCGTCAGGAAGAATACATACTTCAACCGTAACTGTAGCGGTTCTTCCTGAAGCGGAGGAAGTTGAGGTCGAAATAAATCAGAATGATCTTAAAATAGAGACGATAAAGAGCAGCGGCGCCGGCGGTCAGCATGTCAACAAAACAGAGTCCGCTATACGTATTCTTCATATGCCTACGGGTATTGTTATAGAATGCCAGGATGAGCGAAGCCAGTTTAAAAACCGTGATAAGGCAATGAAGCTTCTGCGTACAAAGCTCTACGATATGAAACAGACCGAACAGAACGAAAAGATCGCTTCTGAGAGAAAAAGCCAGGTCGGAACAGGTAACAGGTGTGAGCGGATACGTACTTATAATTACCCGCAGGGACGTGTTACCGATCACCGCATCGGACTTACGCTTTACAGTATAGAAAATTTTCTGAACGGTGATATTCAGGAAATGATCGATGCGCTTATAACCGCAGATGTGGCTGAAAAGCTTCGCTCAAGCGAAACTGTGCTTTGATAGCCACCTTTTGGTTGCAGAGGCAATATTAAAATGAACATAGAAAAATCAGAAAGCTCAGTGGGAATTATTTCTGATGAAAAATGTTGCAGGACAGAATTTCTCTCGGCTGAGAACGATGAAAATATAAAACGCGCGGCAGAGATAATAAAAAACGGCGGACTTGTGGCATTTCCGACGGAAACAGTTTACGGTCTCGGCGCAAACGCACTTGATCCGGAGGCGGCGCGAAAAATATACGCGGCCAAAGGCCGTCCGTCCGACAATCCGCTTATTATTCATATGGCGGAACCTGAGGACGCGGAAAAATATGCATACACGTCTGAACTATATTATAAGATTGCCGAACGGTTTATGCCCGGACCGATAACCGTTATACTTCCGAAAAAACCGTGTATACCGGATACGGTAACGGGCGGACTCGATACGGTAGCGATCCGTGTACCGGTGGATCTTTATGCCAATAAACTTATACGCTGCGCCGGAGTGCCGGTAGCGGCTCCGTCGGCGAACATATCAGGGCGTCCCAGCGCAACGCTTGCACAGCATTGTTTTGCCGATTTTTACGGGCGTATAGACGCGATACTTGACGGCGGTGAATGTACATTCGGTCTCGAATCTACAATAGTTAAGCCTACATCTGACGGAAAACTCAGATTGCTTCGTCCCGGCGCTGTGACTCCGGACGATCTTAGATGCATATGCAATGATATTGAAATAGATCCTGCTGTGCTGAATAAATTCAGCGGAACTCCGGAAGCGCCGGGAATGAAATACAGACACTATGCTCCGGGCGCACCTGTCATTATTCTGGACGGCACCGATGAGCAAGTATACAAATTTCTTTCAGATAAGAGCGATTGCGGAATACTTTGTTACAGTGAGGACATGCCCAGGGTTTCCGGAAAGAAAGTTCTTTCTATGGGAAGCAGATATTCTCCTGCCGAGCAGGCGCATATGCTGTTTG
>CALGZV010000380.1 GCA_937934385.1 uncultured Clostridia bacterium
TATATAAAAAAATTCGGGGCTGAGCGTTTCGGCATACTGCTCGGCGAGAGCAGGACGGAATTTGATCATGTATTTGATATGATACTGAAAAAATATGATATAACGTCCGATGACGGAAAAGTTAAGGCGGCTGATGAAATATCTGAATATATATCCGGAGTTTTTTCTGCTGTAAAGCGGGAGGTGTATATCGGACGTGCCGCCGAAAAGCTCGGAATAACGGCGGACACGCTTAAGACAGATGTAGGACGTATACGCAGAAAAAACGAGCGAAAGGAAAAAAACGAAAACTTTACGCGCAGCGTGCGCGAAGCCGCAGGCTACGGCGACAGAATAAATCCTGACCGGCTCAAAAACCTCAGTGCTTCTGCTGCGGAAGAGGCGATTTTAGGCGTTTTGCTTCTTTTGCCTGAAAATATCGGTTATGCATCAAAAACACTCGGATTGAAAACAGAGGATTTTATTACCGATTTTGGGAAAAGGGAATACCGTGCTGTGCTGTCGATCTCTGAGCAGTCTGACGGTTTTGATTTGGGGATGCTTTCGGAATTTTTTACTGTCGATGAAATGGACCGTATAAATAAGATGCGTGCGATACGCGCAAATTTAAGCAACAACAGCGGAGAGCTTCTTAAAAAATGTATAGAGAGGCTTCGCGATGCACATATAAAAGATAAATCATTGGAGGATATTATTAATGAGAAGAGATCTGACAGACGGCGAATTTGACCGTGCAGACGAGTTTGAGGATGACATGGAGGAAGAAATATCCGGAGATCCGTACAGCGATGACGCAAGCGGCGAATACGGCTTTGATGACAGTATTGAATCGGAAAATGACGGTATTGATTATTACGACTGCGACGGAATTGACCGCGGTTCTTATGATGATACTATGGATTATATGAATTCTGTTGATGATATTGTCAATATAAATGAGATTGCCGATATGGCGGCGGGAAGTATTACATCCGCAGTTGATTTTGCAGAAGATATAGCATGTTCACAGCCCGAAAAAAGCAAGAATACAAAGAAAACGGCACCGGAAACTGAAAGCGCTTCCGATGAAAGCAGTTCCGGAGAAAAAAAGGATTTTCTTCAGACTCTTGTTGACGCGGGAAAAGCGAAGGGATTTTTATCTCACGGAGAAATAATGGATGCTCTCGGAGATGATGACTATGATATTGAAAAGATAGACAAGCTGTATGAGCTTCTTGAGCAGAACGGTGTTGAGGTTACCGACTATATCAATTCTCCCGATCTTGAGGAAATTGAAAATGAAGTCGAGCGTTATGAAAGCGCTGAAGATATGGAAAAGATGCTCGCTCAGGAAGGACTTGCAATCGACGATCCGGTACGTATGTATCTTAAAGAAATCGGAAAGGTTCCGTTGCTTGATGCCGGCAAAGAGCATGAGCTGGCTGAGAGAATGGCTGCCGGAGATCAGCAGGCAAAGTCTGAGCTTGTTGAAGCAAACCTTCGTCTTGTTGTAAGTATTGCAAAAAGATATGTCGGAAAAGGAATGTTTTTCCTTGACCTTATACAGGAGGGCAATCTCGGTCTTATGAAGGCGGTGGACAAGTTCGATTACCACAAAGGCTACAAGTTTTCAACTTACGCAACATGGTGGATACGTCAGGCTATAACCCGTGCAATCGCCGATCAGGCAAGGACTATAAGGATTCCTGTTCATATGGTCGAGACAATACACAAGGTATCCAGAATCAACCGGCAGTATCTTCAGGACCACGGACGTGAAGCGACTCCGGAGGAGGTTGCCGAGATTATGAATATAAATCCCGAGAAGGTGAGGGAGATAATGAAGATATCCCTTGATCCGGTTTCGCTTGAAACTCCTATCGGCGAAGAAGAGGACAGCCATCTCGGAGATTTTATCGAGGACGTCGATTCTCCCGCTCCTGCGGAGGCTGCGTCGTACACTTTGCTTCGCGAACAGCTCAACGAGGTGCTTCATACGCTCACACCGCGTGAGGAACATGTTCTGAAGCTTCGCTTCGGACTTGACGACGGACGCACAAGGACGCTTGAGGAGGTAGGGAAGGTATTCAATATTACCCGTGAACGCATACGTCAGATAGAAGCTAAAGCACTCCGTAAGCTCCGTCATCCGAGCCGTTCGAAGCGTCTGAAGGATTATCTTGACTGAGAATTTATTTTTTACGTCAAAATTAACTCATACTGTTCACAATTTTATTCTTGACATAATACAGCACGTGGTGTAAAATATAAAATACGAAATTAAGTAGGAATATTGTCACCGCAGATCATTATTTTTATAATGGCTGTGTTTGTCGATGTGTGTTGATACTTTTCTGTTAAACATTAGGAGGAAACCCGAATGAAAAAGAAACTGCTTAGCCTTTTTGTCGGCATATGCATGCTTCTTCCGGTCTTTCTTACCGGCTGTTCCGAAGACGGTGAGACTATAGACGTAACGGAGACACATGCGAGTGCTTTGACGCTTACGCTGTATTCGATCGTTGAGGAAGGTACTACAGAGGCTGCGATTAAGGCTGTTCAGGATGCACTGAATGTTAAGACTGAGAATGAACTGAATACGCATGTTGAGCTTAAATTCTATACTGCTGATGAATATGCTGCTGTTCTTGATGCACAGTTCAAAGAAATACAGGCGGATATGGATATGCAGGCAAGGCTTAAGGCTGCTGCAGATGTAGCAAGAAAAGCGGCAAGAGCTGCCGGATATTCGGTTGCAAATAAGAATGCGGAGACAGAAGCAAAAAAACCGGACGAAACCGGAATAGCGGAAACGGTCGAGGCTGATGAAACTGTCATTAACGAGTACGGTATTGCCGATACGGTATATCCTGATGTTATTGAAGGCCAGCTCGACGTATTCCTTATCAACAGTTATTCGATGTATTCCGATCTCATATCAAGAGGGGTGTTAAGCGCTCTTGAGGGAGAACTTTCTCTCGGATCAAAGTCGATAACCGGATATGTTTATCCTGCACTTCTGAATTCTGCCTCTGTAGGAGGTCATACATATGCGGTGCCTAATAACCATATGGTCGGCGAGTATACATACATGCTTGTTAACAAGAGCATCGCACAGAAGTACGGATTTAACGAAAGCACATTTAA
>CALGZV010000381.1 GCA_937934385.1 uncultured Clostridia bacterium
GTATATAGTTCCGTAAGGCAGTGTAAAGCCCATTCTCCACGGAAGATCCGTAAAGCTGCCGTATGCCTCTCCGTTCATGAAATTTCCCCAGCGCCCTATTGACTGAGCTAAAATAACACCGGGAGCAATAGCATCTGCTATTTTAGAGAATTTCAGCTTTTTGATTTTTGTTACGACTAAGGCTGTCAATGCGCCGGCTATTATTCCTCCGTATATCGCAAGACCTCCGTCGCGCAGAGCGAACATTTGTTTGATGGTATAATGCGAATCGTCCATTATAATATAGTACGCACGCGCTCCGATCACACCGAATATTATGCAGTAAATGGCATAATCAAGCATATCATCAAATTTTTGTCCCTCGAATTTTACCGCGCGCCACGATGCATACAAAAATGCTGCTATCATTCCTGCAGTAATTATTATTCCGTACCACGCGATATCCAATCCGAACACGGAAAAAGCGACATTATTGACTTTGAATTCGCCTATCCCAAGTCCGGGAAATGAAATAATATTTGTTATGCTGCTCATAGTGAAACTATCCTTTTTAAGTTACGGATTATGCGTGTGCAAGCGGGCACGCATAACCCTAAATTCTGATATACTCTATAATAGCATACTTTTAAATAAATTTCAAGTTTTTACATAAATTTCGATTATATGGTCTTTTCCGTCGAATTCAAATCGGTTTTCCGAAAGGTGTCCGTCAAGTCTGTATTCCGTTTTGTCAGATGGAATCACATTTATTTTGTAAAAAGTATTCTTCCGGTTGACCGTAAGTTCAAAGCCGCCCGAGCTTTTGCAGATATGCGGACAGACAGAAAACTCATCACGGTGTTCCTCGTAACCTGCAAACTTTTCAAGTATAAGACGGTAATACCATGCTGCCGCTCCGGTATATAATGTCCACCCTGCCTTTCCGGGATGATCGGGATTGGCACTGACATCACCGGCGAGAGCATACGGCTCCCCGAGATACTTTTCAGGATCATGTGATGACGGATCTATATTCATCATAATTCTGTATGCCTGTTCATATCTTCCGGTTTCATACAGTGCCCATGCCGCCCATACAGCTGCATGAGTATACTGTCCGCCGTTTTCACGCATTCCGTCAGGATATCCTTTGATATATCCGGGATCATTAAGCGCTGTATCTCTTTCTCTCTTACCGAAAGGCGGAGTAAGCAGGCGTACTATTCCGGAATTCCTGTCCTCAAGATATTTCTGTACGGCATCCATGGCCAGCTCTGTCCGATCTTTGGTTTCAGGATCATTAAGCATTGCTGCAAACGCCTGCGGAATCAGATCAATAAAACAGTTTTTATCGTCGCCGGCACCGATCGGTGTGCCGTCTCCGTAGAAAGCACGTATATAAAATCCCTCGTCACCGTTTTC
>CALGZV010000382.1 GCA_937934385.1 uncultured Clostridia bacterium
GAACGCGTTTTGTTATACTGCCATATTTGCTGTTTCAAAAGTTCAACAAAAAAACTATTTATACTAAATACATTTGACAGAAAATTAAAGGAGATCTAAATTGAATAAATCACAGAATATTTATGATAATCAAATTTTTTTTGACGGATACAGAGAACTGAGAAACAATCCATACAGCGCAAATAATATTGAAGAAAAACCTGCCTTGTTTTCTTTAGCACCTGATTTTGCAGGAAAAACAGTATTGGATCTTGGATGCGGCTACGGTGAAAACTGTGCAGAATTTAAACGCCGCGGAGCATCGATGGTTAAAGGTATTGATATTTCCGAAAAAATGCTTGATATAGCAAAAGCTGAAACCTCCGAGATTGATTTTATTCGGGCTGACATAAACGACTTATCTTTTATCAGGGAAAGCTATGATATAATTTTTAGTTCTCTCGCATTACACTATGTAGAAGATTTCGACACTCTTGCTAAAAATGTATACAAAATCTTAAATTCTGATGGCTGCTTCATATTTTCACAAGAACATCCGCTGACAACTGCACCGATAATCGGCGCAAGCTGGTCAAGAGATAGCGGCGGCAATATTCTTCACTACAATCTGACAGATTATACCCGTCCCGGCAAACGAAGTACAAAATGGATTGTTGAAGGCGTCGAAAAATATCACAGAACATTTTCTGATATTGTAAATGTGCTTTCCGACGCCGGATTTGTTATTACCAAAATGATTGAACCAGTACCGACAGAAGAAGATCTAAAACGGGATAATCGTTTAGCAAAAGAATTCCATAAACCGAATTTTCTTTTAATTAAAGCAAAAAAAGAATAAAATTATGTATTTTGGTTTACTTATGGTATCGGATTATATTGAAACTTTTTAAAAATCCAAAAAACACACAAAAGCGGCACAGTTTTTAGCTGTACCGCTTTTCTTCTATAAATGTTCAGTTACCAGTTACCGTACTTCGCCCGATTAACGGGCTGTTTTGCATTAAAAATACAGCGAAGCGATTTATACATTTAAGTTAAGCATTTACCTTTACACTGTCAACAAATTTTATTATGTTGGAAACGTTCGCATGCTTTTCAATAGTATTGTCGCTGTACTTAACAACGAGAGTCGGAGCCTGACGAATGCCGTAGCGTACTGCTTCATCGGGTTCATCCTCACAAATTATCTTTTTATACGGAATCTCAGCCTTCTCAAGATATTCAGACGCACGCTTGCAGTTAGGGCATGTCTTGGAAGCGAAAAGAAGTATTTCGGCATTATCTGAGCCTGTGCAGCACGGATCCTCACATTCGGAAACGCTTACAGGTCCGTTATGAGTAAGGCGGGAATTTTCGATATCGTATACCTTTCTCTCCTTGAATTCCTGCGTCTTTCCTGCATTCCAGTTCTGAACAGGACGGTAATAACCGGTTATGCGGCTGTATACCTCTGTTTTTTCTCCGCATTCAGGGCAGGTATAATGCTCACCGGAGATATATCCGTGATTCTTACATACTGTATATGTAGGGCTGAGCGTATAGTACGGAAGCTTGTAGTTCTCAGCAACTTTGCGGACAAGGTTTGCGGCAGCTTTCCATGAAGGAAGCTTCTCTCCGAGGAAAGCATGGAATACGGTTC
>CALGZV010000383.1 GCA_937934385.1 uncultured Clostridia bacterium
TGCATTTGCAGGCTGTTTTTAATGTACTTTGTTTTTATATCGGGAAAAAATTTCCCTTATTTCCCGGTAAATTTACAATAAATATGGATATTCTTTTGTTTTATTGCTATTTTTTTATAATAAGTCCGGCAGGTTCCACTATATTTTTATGTCTTTCACTTAAAGGAAACTTACGGGTTAAGTAATACTTATATATTCTCCTCGAAGTGAAGGACCGCCGTGTTCAACAATACTTTTAAGTTCTTTCTCTCCCCGCTTTTCCCAAAGTGCGTGTAAAAATTTATTACAGAAAAATTCGGTCACACCTTTCAGGAAAACGAGGACCGAGTCAGCATAGCGGTAAGCGAAAACTTCTTTATCTCAAGATATGGGACACACAGTATCCATTTTTATTACTGTTTTTTAAGCTTTATTTCTTCGTCGCATCTCGCAATAAATTCATCTACGGACATGCTTCCGAGGTTTCCCTCCCGGCGTGAACGAATCGTTACCTTTCGCTCGTTTGTCTCATTATCACCGATAACAAGCATATACGGAACCTTCTGAAGCTGTGCTTCGCGAAGCTTAAAGCCGAGCTTTTCGCTTCTGTGATCCGATTCAACGCGAAGTCCTGCGGAAACAAGACTGTTTTCGATCTCATTACACCAATCAATATTTCTTTCGTTTATCGAAAGAATCTTGACCTGAACAGGATTGAGCCAAAGCGGGAATGCGCCTGCATAATGTTCGGTAAGGATACCGATAAAGCGCTCAATGCTTCCGAAGATGACACGGTGTATCATAACCGGACGGTGGCGCTCGTTATCCTGTCCGACGTATGTCAGATCAAAGCGCTCGGGCATCTGAAAATCAAGCTGTATAGTTCCGCACTGCCATGTTCTGCCGAGAGAATCTTCAAGATGGAAGTCGATCTTCGGACCGTAGAACGCGCCGTCTCCCTCATTTACGGTATACGGCTTGCCGTTATCTTCAAGCGCTCTGCGAAGCGCGTTTGTAGCCATATCCCACTGCTCGTCGCTGCCCATGGAATCTTCCGGACGCGTAGACAGTTCAAGAGAATATTTGAATCCGAATACACTGTAGAAGTTATCTATCATACGCATTACGCCGAGAATCTCACTCTCGATCTGATCAGGAGTCATGAATATATGCGCGTCGTCCTGGGTAAAGCAGCGCACGCGCATAAGTCCGTGAAGCGCTCCTGACAGCTCATGGCGGTGAACAAGCCCAAGCTCCGCCATACGCTGCGGCAGATCGCGGTAAGAATGAATGCAGCGCTTATAAGCGAGCATTCCACCGGGACAATTCATCGGCTTTATCGCAAAATCCTGATCGTCTATGACAGTCGTATACATATTATTCTTGTAATGATCCCAATGTCCCGAGCGTAGCCAAAGATCCTTATTGAGCATGATAGGAGTTCTTATTTCCTGATAGCCGTTTTTGCGGTGTTCCTCTCTCCAAAAGTCTTCGAGCAGATTGCGAAGCACCATTCCTTTCGGCAGGAAGAACGGGAATCCCGGTCCTTCATCATATATATCAAACAGATCAAGCTCGCGGCCGAGCTTACGGTGGTCGCGTTTTTTAGCCTCTTCAATCCTCTCAAGATATGCTGCAAGCTCATCCTTTTTCGGGAAAGCTATACCGTAAACGCGCTGAAGCATCTTATTCTTACTGTCGCCTTCCCAGTAAGCTCCGGTACACTGGAGAAGCTTGAACGCTTTAACAGCACCCGTCGAAAAAAGATGCGGTCCTGCACACAGATCGACAAATTCTCCCATTTTGTAGAAAGAGATATCTTCTCCCTCAGGCACGCGTCCGATAAGCATTACCTTATAGGGCTCTCTTTTCTCTTCCATCAGCTTTATTGCCTCGTCCCGCGGAAGTACAAAACGCTCCATCTTTGCGTCTTCTTTAACGATCTTCTGCATCTCTTTTTCGATCTTTTCTATAATGTCGGGAGTGAACGATACCTCCGAGTCGATATCATAATAAAAACCGTTATCTATTGACGGACCGATAGTCAGCTTTGCGTCGGGATAAAGACGCTTTACGGCTGCGGCAAGAATATGCGAAGCTGTATGCCAGAATACTTTTTTCCCTTCAATCTGTTCGAATGTCAGAGCTTCCACTAACGCACCGTCAGGAACCTCACGCGAAAGATCAACCGTCTCGCCGCCGACTTTAGCCGCAATCACAGTGCGGTTCATCTGCCCCGCATCTTTGATAATTTCATAAGCTGTTTTCATTTTTACTACCTTCCCTTTCCGGCTGCAGAGCAGCCGCTTATATTCAGGCATATAATTAAAATTTTCACGCCCGCCGGAAAAACAAAAAACCCGACGGCACGTATGCCGTTCGGGGTGCAGGATCGGCCGCCGCCTGAAGCGACCGTTTATGCTATGCACGGTTCCACCCGAGCTTTTCACTCATTTTTTTAGCTGTATCGCGGCGTAAACACCGCACACGCGGTGGTACCGGACTTCTCACGTGTACGGCGCTTTCAGCCTCCGCCGCTCTCTGTAACACATATATTAAGCCGACATGTCCGCATGTAAAAGTATATCACCCTCCGCAGTCCTGACTGTATGTGACAGGACTTGACAAATGCGAAAAAATATGATATAATAATAGAGTATATAGAAAGCTACACAAAAAAAACAACTACCCTACTATAAAACTTTGTAGCATGAAGTATATCATAAATCATTCTCTTTGTCAATAGCTTTTTCAAAATTTTTCCGATTTTATGAAAAGATACATACATGCCTTTATTTATTATGTAAAGCATCAGGAGTACGGCTCTTTTTCAGTGTCTGTACTTTCAGTTAGTATACGGACAAAATGCAACCCGCATGTATGCAGCCACCGTGCGCGGTTTTATATCCTCACCGCGGATAAAAACACGCTCTTTTTATTTATTTGGAAAAGAAGGTTACCCGGCAACACTAAACCGGTTCGGTAATCGCAAAGTACAACCTTTGCAGAAATGGAATTGTATATTATGGCGGAAGCAAGAAAAACAAGAAGCGGAAATATAAAGCTTGATTCAGGCAACATACGGTACAACGATTACATGCGTACACTTCTGGCGGAAGGAATGCGTATAGGCGCGATAAAACAGAGCGACTGCGAAAAACTGTCCGCAGCTCTTACAGAAATATTACGGGAAATATTATGCGAATACATTAAATCAGAGACGGTGTCTGCAGGCAGCAGCGAGGACGCTCCTGAGCTTCTGCGCTCGCTCATTTTTATCATAGATACATATCTTATCTCACTCGGAGATCACTCCGCCGCGCTGAAAAAACTCCGTTCTGTAAGCACCGACAATATGCGTATGATGAGAACGGAAGGCATAAAAGCCCTGCGTGTTCTCCAGTGCGAAGCACTTAGCATATGTGCTAAAATAAGAACACATCTGACGCAGAATGCAGATACTCTGTATGCAGATACGATCGAAGAATGTCATAACGATATTCTCGGATATGACAGTTCGTTCCTGCCTCCCGCTATCGGAGACGAGCCTAAATATCCCACTGCTGTACATTTCAGTTTTATCGGCGGTATAAAATATCTCCGCCGCTATATGCTGTGCCTTTCATATGAAAACGATTTTATCTGCTCATACGGAGAAAATACCTTTGAAAATATTACCGTGCTTATCACAGGCGGTGATAAACAAAGCACGCCGAAACCGGCAATAAACATTTACAGGTACGCCCTTGTCGGCGCAACAATTTCCGCCTGTCTCGGAAGAGAAAACATAATACCGGTTCTTACATACAATGACTGTATCGAATTCCGCAAGCTGTCCCAGACGATGAGCGATACTCAGCTTTCAGAATGGCTCGAAAATGCCGCCGGAAAACTTCCGCACGGTAACCGCGAATATAATCTGTATGTCATTCGCTCGATAATGCAGGAGCTTCTGTCTGCCATTCATTCGGACAGTTTCAAAGCGATCGCCGCTGTAACCGACTCCAAAGAAGAAAATGCGGGATAAATTATATTCAGGTTAATATGTTCTGCGTATAAATAGATTTGAACCGCAGAGCAAATAATCAGAGCAAGAAAAGCATCGGACACGGCAATACCGTATCCGATGCTTTTTCATTTCTTGTCTATTCTGTATTCGTGCTTCATGAACCGGCTTTTTTTCCGTCTGCCACACTGCCGATACATATTGTAAAATCAATTTTTGTTCCGACAGGCACCTCAGAGCCTATAGCTCTGCTCTGTGAGGTTATCTCCCCTTTAAGATAGAGATCGGTATACTCATAGCTTATCTTTCCGTAATCAAGACCGAGCTTTTCCAGAGTTGCCGCCGCCTTTTCTTCATTAAGTCCGAGGAACTGCGGCACTGTAACTTTGGGCGGCTCTGCAGGACCTATACTGTAATAAAGTTTAACGGTATCGCCTCGTTTTACCGTACTTCCTGCCGGAGGATCGGTACGGAGCGCGTAGCTCTGCAAAACAGTATCGTCATTTTCCCCGATCTCCTCGACCTTTAAACCGAGCTTCTGAAGTTCAAGCTTTGCAGTACGGTATTCGATAATCGAATAATCACTGAGTTCTATACTTTCCGCTCCGCGGCAAACAGTTATTTTTATATCGGCAAGCTGCTCGCCCTTTTTCACCTTTCGCTGAGAGTCCGCCTCCGGCGACTGAGAAAGAATATATCCGGACTCATGGTCGGCGTTATATTCCTCAACGACTTCTATTCTGAAATATCCCTCTTCCGATATCTTCGCCGCAAGCTCATCATTATAAACACTACCGATCAACTGAGGAATCTTTACACTGACAGACTGATCCTGATTGCTTTTGTCCATAAAGTTCATGATCATAGTTATACCAGTTACTATCATAACAAGTAAAAATGCGCTCATGACTCCGGCAATAATCGGAAGCATAGATCTGCTCTGCTTACGCGAAGAATTCTGACCGGCTTTTTTCTTTCCGGATCCCTTTTTCTCCGGCTTGCGCTGAACTGCCTGAAGCTGCCCCGTAGTATGCTGCTTGAATCCAAAAGCGGGATCATCGCGCATCCGCAGCACATAATGAAGCATCGAAGATGCATTCTGGAATCTTTTCTCAGGATCTTTTTCCATAGCGGTAAGTATCATCGCCTCGACTCCTGCCGGGATTTCCGGAACCAGTTCCCTGGGAGGACGCGGCTTATCATTTACCTGCATCAGCGCAACCGATACCGGACTGTCTGCGATAAACGGAAGCTTTCCGGTCGCCATTTCATACATTACGACTCCGAGAGAGTAGATATCGCTGCGCGGATCTATCTGTTTTCCGCTCGCCTGCTCGGGACTTATATAATAAACGGTTCCGATCGCCTTATCGGTAACCGTCACAGTTTCGGCATTCTGAAGCTTGGCAATGCCGAAGTCCATCACCTTTATTCTGCCGTTTTTAAGAAGCATTATATTCTGAGGCTTTATATCACGGTGGATGATTCCCTTTGAGTGTGCGTGTTCAAGCGCGCGGAGAACCTGAGCAGAATAGTTAAGTATCTCCTTGGGCGGCAGCGGTCCGCGCTGATTCATATAATTCTTCAGCGTAATACCGTCAATACGCTCCATTACTATGTATTTCAGATTGTCTTTTACAGACACGTCATAAATACTGACAATATTCGGATGCGAAAGCATTGACACAGCCTTTGATTCATTAATAAACCGTTTTACCGCCTGCATATCGCCGGATATATCTTCCTTGAGCATCTTAACGGCAACAGTTCTCTTCATAACAGTATCGACCGCTTCAAAAACGACTGCCATACCTCCGACGCCGATTATTCTGACTATCCGATACCGGCGGTCAAATATCTGACCAACGTACTTATCGTAAATATCCATAATTCGAATTCCTTATTTCAATTTATTTAATACATTAACGCCGTGCGCAATGTCTGTTAAATCATACAGCCGAACTTTACAAGAAACGCCGTAATATTGTCGCCGCCGCCGTTCTCATTTGCAGCATCAATCAAATGCTCAACCTTTTCCCGAAGCTCAGTCTCAGCCTCTTCCTCATTCTGCGAATCGAAGCTGCCCCCCAAAACAGTATCACATATATCAGATTCATCGACATATCCCGTGAGTCCGTCCGAACACAAAAGAAGATAAGACGGCTTTTCAGTAACATGAAGCACCGATGTATCAGCTTCCACCGCACTTTCATTTCCGACAGCACGTGTTATGATGTTACGGTACGGATTTGTCCTGGCCTCCTCCGGCGTTATCTGCCCTATATCCACCAGATACTGAACATATGAATGGTCATGAGTGAGCTGTGTCATCTCGTTTCCGCTGAAGTAATATATACGGCTGTCTCCTATACCCGCTATAAACACACAGTCGTCTACCGTCAGCGCGGCAACAAGTGTAGTTCCCATACCCGAAAGCCCGCTGTCATTCTGAGATGCCTCATATACCTCACGGTTTGCAGCATTTGCTGCATCCTTCATAAGCCGCTCAAGCGGCGTTATAACTATAGTTTCATCTGACTCTTCGGCATACTCATCCCCGCTTTCACGCACATCTTCGCTGCCATTGCCGCTTCCGCCGGATTCGTTTACA
Organism: uncultured Clostridia bacterium; assembly: GCA_937934385.1. GTDB lineage: Bacteria > Bacillota > Clostridia > Oscillospirales > CAG-272 > UMGS911. The sequence continues at coordinate 6,597 of CALGZV010000383.1, forward strand.
GAGTCTGCACAACCGGAATATTCCTCCACAGTATCGGAGACGCCCTCCTCCGGTGCAATTTCTGCACCTTCAACCGTCTCATACCCATATGCGTCTTCTGAGTGAATATCAAATTCAACCGTTTCTGCATAAAGTCCGAGAGAATCTGAATCTTCAGGCAAAACAAGTCTTCCTGTATCGCGGTCAATAAATTCTCCGAGAGCATTTCCGATATACGATGTAAAAGCCCTGACCGCCATTTCACTCGCAATATTTCCTCCTTTTGCGCCGCCCATACCGTCACATACGATATATACTTCGGCATTTTCGGCTATTTTAAGATAACCGAAGGAGTCCTGATTGTTCTGCCGGCGCATTCCGACATCACTTAATCCATAGAAAACCATAGAAAATAATCATGCCCTTTCTCTGAAGAATACATTCCCCGATTCATCCCGAACTAAAAAAAAATTCAAGATTTCACTGCCATTATTATAATGAAAATATTCTGAAAATATAACATCATATAATACCGTACTGAATATCATAATTGCAATCCTGCTTCTGATCTGCGCAGCTGTCCGCATGAAGCATTTATATCTGAGCCGAGACGGCGGCGGACCGTTGCATTTATTCCGAGCTTTATAAGCTCATCGCGGAATTGTGAAGCTCTCGGGCTTCGCCTGTAGCTCTTCCCTGCAACCTCGTTTACCGGAATAAGATTAACATGGCACGGAGTTTTACCGAAATATTTTCTGAGCAATGATGCAAGCCTTCGGGCATGTCCGTCGTCGTCATTCTGCCCTGCGATAAGGGTAAATTCAAAAGATATCCTTCGTCCGGTACTTTTAAAGTAATCGACACATGCACGCATAAGCGTATCTATACTGAACCTTTTGTTAATCGGCATAATAAGATCGCGTTCCTCATCACACACCGCATGGAGAGATACCGACAAGGTTATCGGAAGTCCTTCAGTGGCAAGCTGCGGCAAACGCTCCGCATATCCGCATGTAGACAGCGATATATGTCTGTATCCGATATTCAATCCGTCGGGTGAACCGACAAGTCTCAGAAACTTTATCACATTATCGTAATTATCAAGCGGCTCGCCTATTCCCATAAGTACGATACCGTCTATGCGCTTACCGATATCGCGGCCTGCGGCGATTACCTGACCAAGCATCTCATACGGTCTTAAATTTCTTACCCGTCCGCCTATCGTTGATGCGCAGAAACGGCATCCCATACGGCAGCCTACCTGTGTAGAAATACATATACTGCGTCCGTGTTCATACTTCATAACAACACTCTCAACGCACTGACCGTCGTCAAGCTCAAACAAATATTTCACAGTTCCGTCGATTTCGGAGACGAGCTTTCGGGCTATTTTAGGAATTCCTACCTGTGCGCGGTTTTCAAGCTCTTCCCGCAGAGTTCGCGGAAGGTTAGTCATTTCCGATATTTCGGCTCCGCGCATCATCCAATTCATAATTTGTTCTGCACGGTAAGCAGGCTGTCCAATCGAAACTGTATATTCTGTCAGTTCGGACATATTCATATCAAGCAAAGTTATTTTCACTGTCTTACCAAATCTCTGCGATATACGGATACAGGAATAATCCGCAAGCCGCTTTCTTATATATATAAAATCCACTTAAAATAAACTGTGCCGCCGGCAACTGTCGCGTCGGAAACGCCCGAGCGATACTGATTATTTATTCTTTCAGTCTTATAATAACTGTTGGAGTTATTATAACATGTTTTTCCCGAAAATGCAATACATCACATTTTATTAGGGAAAGATATATTGAAAATTTTAAAAAAAATGAGCTTTATGTTTATAAATAAGATTTCACGATATAAAAATTTGCTATTGACAAACACAAACTTATATGATACAATAAGGAACATGAAATCCATATATGCGGGTATGGCGGAATTGGCAGACGCGCTAGATTCAGGTTCTAGTGGGGGCAACTTCGTGAAGGTTCAAGTCCTTTTACCCGCACCAAGTCTTAATAGCTTGAACCTCTTTACTGTTGGTAGGATGTTTGGGCTATTTTGCTTTATGGGGGACTTTAATAAGTTTTCTGTATAGCATAACAAGCAACACAGCCGCAGGCGAATTTTCGTCTGCGGCTGTGTTGCTTGTGCTTCAGATGCCTATCCGGCTTTTTCCACTCTTTAACGTCTTTTTTGAGCCGTCTTTTTCGTTGTGAGTCTTTTTCCATTCCTCCCAATCCTTCTTTCCTTGGTCAGACGCCAAATACTCTCTGAGTATCGGCAATAATATTCGTGCTAAAGATTCCATTTGGTTTAAGGAGATACCTAAATCATTTTGAAATATTGGTTCCTTTTTAGACATAGCAAGATCCTTTCTATGATTTAAGATGACACCTCAATGTGTGCCTTGAACTCCTCCTGTATTTATAAATAAATCTATGTAACGAAGAGGAAATCCCCTCGCTGGGTTTACAAGTCTTTTAAATCGTCAGAATAAAACTTCTTGACCTCGTTCCTGTGGTGTCCCATACGCTCCTTCCTCAAATATTACCGATACTGCTTGGGCGCAGCAAAATCAAATTTCAGTAAAAATACCCTTTTACCACCGGCAGAGAGAATATGTAATAGCGGTTTTCATTTGGCAAGTTGAAAACAGCCCTTTTTCTAAAAATATTTTTCAGGGTAAAAAATTTCGGCCGGAACAGCAGAAAAATCTACTGTTTCAGCCTTTGAAAATGATATTTTTTGCGGTCATTTGAGAAGGGAGGTCATTTGCCATCATTTGACAATGTGGACTGTAGGATTACAGTATTTAAGATAATCTCATAAAAGAATTTTGTATTTCTAAACAAAGAGAAGAAGAGCATCTTTTACCCTATCTGCATCCCTCCGTTTTATACAACATGTTGTTTTTTCACTTTATTTATTATTCCGCTTCCGTCTTAATCGTCTTTACACCGAAGACAAAATAAATGATATGGCAAATCCACACGACCGCAAGAATAATGCACGGTATGTATATGGCTTTCAGCATCATCATAGTAAAACCGAAGCCCATAAGTAGTGTAACGCTTGTTATGATAGTTGCCTTTGTTCTGACTGTCATCCCTTTTTTCCTAACAAAGGCTTCCAGATGCTTCTTGTACATCTTTGTCCCGATAAACCAATCGTGTAGCTTCTTTGAAGATTTAGCAAAGCAGAAAACCGTCACAAGGAAGAATGGTACAGTGGGAAGAATCGGCAATACGATTCCCACACAGCCAAGACTAAGACAAATACAGCCAAGGATCAAATATAACAATCTTTTAAGTTTCACGGATTTTTCTCCAA
>CALGZV010000384.1 GCA_937934385.1 uncultured Clostridia bacterium
GCTGTCAGCACTTGTAAATGATATCGTAGATGTAACAGGGTATCTACCATCTCTAAGATATACAGTAATACCGCCGTCCGGAAGTCCGTCCTCCGACGCTGCAAGCTCGCGTATAGTATTACGGGCTTTTTCGATCGTCGCAAACGGTGCATCGACAGTTCCCTCTGCATCGTCACTGCCAAGCGGCGAAATATAATACTCAAAGGCTGTTTTTTCTTCATCCGCAGCATATATACCGCCGGAAAATAAAAGCGGTAAAAAAGTTACTGATGCCAACATAATCAGCGACAGTACAGATATACAAATTCTGTCTGATGTTCTTTTCATAAATCAATATCTCTTTCCCTTTATCAACAGATAATATCCGCAAAAAATATTTGATCGCAAAAAACTTATTTGTATAATATTAACATTATAATTCCATATATGCCAACGAAATTATAACATATAATGAACGTTATGTCAACGTATATGACAAAAAAATTATTATATTAAAACATTTTTTGTACAATATTTCTCTTCATTATATAACAAACTATTGCAATTTATCCGAGAAAGAGTTACAATAAAAAGATAAAAGATCGGAGTATCAGATATGTATAAAAAAACAAGCAGAATAAACATACTTCCAAAAATGATAATATTTGATTACGGCCACACACTTCTTTATGAACCGGACTGGAACCCCCTGCACGGAATTGAAGCACTTATGCCGTATGTTTCAAAAAATCCGGATAATCTCACCGCCGAAGACATTATATCTCATTTCGAATATATATTTCTGAAGCGTCTTGGCGAGATAAAGCGTACCGGATACGATATTCCGGGATACATCGCAGCAAAATTTTTTCTTGAATATCTGCGTATAGAGCTGTCTATACCGTACAGTCAGGCCGAAGCCGTATTCTGGAATGCCGAAACACCTGGCGCTAAGATGCCCGGTGTTTCCGAGATGCTTTCTTCACTTTACAGTCTCGGAATCAAAACGGCAGTAATAAGCAATCTCACAATGTCAGGTAAAGGACTTTCGGAAAGAATTTCTCGGCTTATTCCCGAAAGCAAAATGGAATTTGTAATTACCTCAGGAGATTATATGTTCCGAAAACCTGATCCTATGATCTTCAGACTTGCAATAAAAAAATCAGGACTTGCTCCCGAAAAAATATGGTTCTGCGGTGATAATCCGAACGCCGATATTGAAGGTGCTGCGGGAGTCGGTATCTTCCCTGTATGGTATGACAGCAGTATAGAATGTCCCTACCGGGATAAAGAACGTGAAGTACAGCCGTCGTGCAATATGCTTCATATCCGTCACTGGAGCGAACTTACGGATTTTTTACAGTCTGCCTCCGAAAAATAAGCCTGACCGACACCGGCATATGTAAAAAAGCGATACCGAATATCCGGTATCGCTTTTCTGTATCTCAGAATCAGACGTTACAGCCTTCGCTGTAGTCCATACTGAGAAGAGTTATCGGCTTTTCATCCTCCTCGATCTTAGGGAAACGTCCTGTCTGCTCGTAGAAGCGGTTATCGATACGGTCATCGTTAACCTTCGATACCTCTCCGATAAGTACCTTACCGCCCTCAGCCCAGAAGCTGTGATAGCAGCCGGGAAGAAGCGTAATGCTTTCTCCGGGTTTTACACGGACAAGACTTCCTGCGGGAAGTTCAAAGTTGCGTCCGTCCATGCTGACATGGACGGGAGTATCTGCAAAATGCGCCTCATCTCCGGTCGCATTGTAAAGCTGAACGACAAGATCTGCTCCGCCGCGGTTTATAATATCTTCCATCTTCATTCTGTGGAAGTGGAAAGGCGTAACCTGCTTTTCCTCGGTGATGAGCATCTTTTCGGCATACGGCTTTGTATATTTATCCATGCCGTAATTACCGTTGCGGATAGTAAACATAAGCAGCCCTATCTTATGATAGTCGCCGCTTCCGAAATCGGTAATATCCCATCCGAGCATATTGTCGCGTATCTCGTCATATTCTCTGTTATCTGCTACAGCGGCCCACTGCTCCGGAGTCCAACGCGCAAACGGCGGGAGTCTGAAATTCATCTTGTCGGCGAACTCGAGAGCGTCAACAATGATCTTGTTTATTTCTGAACGTTTCATGTGATCTTTCCTCCTGAATATATATAATTGATCAAACGCATGATTTATATAATTATACTAACACATTCCGACCGATATTTCAAGAGAAAACATTAACTTTTTATTAAAAAAGCATAAAACAGAAGCTTAAATCAATATGAATACAGTAAAATGGAGTTATTATATAGTTATATCCTGATCTATAGTCCATAAAAATAATGGACGGGTACATCTCCCGTCCATTTACAGTTTAATAAAGGTTTTTACGCCAGCGGAACAAGATTATCAAAATTGTTGCTCTCACGAAGTTTCTTAGCATTTCCAAGGGTACATCTGTAATTCTGCGCGCATACAGCATCTATAATATCTGCTGCTGCTCGGAGCTGTTCCGCCGTAGTATCAATTATTTCGCTGCGCTCGCGCTGAATATCTGCATAACTGATACCCGAAAGATATGCAGACATAGAGCGGTCAGCCTTTTCTCGTGCAGAAAGCGGACGGTCAAAACCGCTGAAAGTTCCGATTATATATCTTGTAAGGGCTTCCTCGTCGGGGGCAAGTTTTCTTATCCATTCTCCTGCATTCATGTAAACCTCTTCGGTAGTTTTAAGATGAGGATCACGGAATGAAGTAAAAAATACATTTCCGGAAACTCCGCCGAACCGGCAGCCGCATCCATAAGCTCCGCCCTTTACGCGAACAGCTCCGTACAGATACTCACAGTTGAGGACGTTTTCAAGCACCTTCAGGCTTCCGCTGTACTTATATCCGGCGTCTGTCAGATTTCCGCCCATACCTACAAACTGTACCTGAGAGGACATCATAAAACCCTCATTCTTTCTTACAGGAGTCAGAATATCTCCGTCAATACCTTCGAAAAAGCCGTTACAGCCATCGAGAATTCCGCTTTCCGACGCATGATCTCCGAGTTTTGAGGTAAACTCAGGAAGCGCTGCCTCAAGCGCACGCATACCGTCATCTCCGCTGCTCACACTTATCAGCATCCGTTCCGGAGAAAATATATATGAAGCAAGCACAGCAAAGCTGTCTGAAATCCTGTCTTCGAAACCGCTGAAACCGGACTGAAGTGTCTTAATAAAATCATATGCCGATATACCGCCGAGCCATTCGTTTATCACAGCGTGGCGCGAAAAATATGAAATAAGACGGGACGCCGCAACTGAATTACCGCGGCTGTTTATCCTGCTCTGCATATCCGACCTGCTCTCAGCGATAAGCTCACGCAGGCGCTTGGCATCTTTAAATTTTGTGGACGTAATAATCTCGGCGGAAAGCCTGAGCGCATCTCCGACCTTATTTTCAAAACAGCTCAGCGACAAAGAAAACATAAGTCTGCTCTTGTCGCGTGCTTCGCTTTTCATCACATTTACCGGAGCAAAACTCATTTTGCCGACATTAAGTCTTACTTCATTCGAAAGATCAAGATACCCATGCTCTGCGGTATCCATTCTTCCGAGAAGTCCGCCGAGCTGTCCGACATACGGAATCCATTTTTCGGGAAGCTCCGATATATCAAAATAGAACGTAATATATGCAATTCCTCCGGTAAAGCCGTCATGAATTACCGTTTTTACCCCGCAAACATCGGTTTCATTATTTGAAAGCGGAAGCGCTTCTCTCTCAAGATCGGATCTTTTAAGAGACGGAATGCAGCTCTGCTCTTCGGGTGTTGACGGAGCGCTCTGATATCTGCGGAGATTCTCTGTTGCAGTAATGATACCGGATATCTCTTCCGGACTGAGTCCTGCTTTATACTCGGCAAGCTGCGAGGCGAGTTTTTCCTCAAGCATATCCGTCATACCGGGTTTCGGTTCATATGAAAGAAGAACCGAATGCACCGAATCAAGCACATATTTTTCTATAAGCTCCTCATAGAAACGGGTACTCAGCTTTTCACGGAGTTCTGCGTAAACATCACCTCCGCGCATATACGTAAAAGCGGCTCTGTCGTCATATATCCAACTCTGCAGCATGTCAAGACCGCAGGAAAGTCCCCTCGGTGTACTTCCGTAATCAGCTTCGCGGTAGGAAAATTCCCTCGAATTTATCGCCGCTTCAAGCGACTTGCGGTCGATTCCCTTTGCTGCATCCCGGAATCCGTTTAATATTATTTCGTAGAAAAGTTGCTTATCACGGGCGTCGGCATTTTTAGCCATAATAAAAATACCGCTTTGGCGCAAATGCTCCATTATTCCGCCAAAAACGTCCTGACCGATTCCGGCATCGAGAAGTGCCTGTCTGATCGGCGCACCCGGAGTATTTATCAAAGCATCGGCAATTATATCCCATGCAACGCAGCTGACAACGTCAGAGGACTCACACGTAAGAGCTGAATACGAAAGATACGTTCGCTCATCTCTGCCGTCAATGTTATCATTGTCACCGCTTTCCGCATCCGCCTCTACAGAATAATACGATGTAGCATCTCTGAGTCCTCCGAACGGCTTCTGAAATCCGATCTCTGTTCCGCTGACATCTATACGGTCATAATCAGAAAGATAGTTTTCATCGAGCCAGCCAAGCCGTTCCTCAATGTCAATATCACCCCAAAGGAAGATATAACTGTTAGACGGATGATAGTGTGTGCGGTGAAAATCAAGATACTGCTCATACGTAAGCTCAGGGATATGCTCCGGATCTCCTCCGGAATTTCTTCCGTAGGTAATATCGGGAAACATTACCTTGCATACCTCATCGAATATCGAGCTGTCAGGAGATGACAGCACACCTTTCATTTCGTTATATACAATACCGTTTATCTTCAGCTCGCCGTCTGGATTTTCAAGTTCGTAATGCCACCCCTCCTGCATAAATATCTCTTTATATTTATAGATATTCGGGTGAAAAACCGCATCTGCATAAACGCTCATAAGGTTCTCAAAATCATGATCGTTGCAGCTTGCAACGGGATAAACGGTTTTATCCGGATATGTCATAGCATTGAGAAAAGTATTAAGCGACCCCTTTGCAAGCAGCATAAACGGATCGCGCGAAGGATATTTGTCCGAGCCGCACAAAACAGTATGTTCAATAATATGGGGTACGCCCGTATCATCAGAGACCGGAGTGCGGAAGCCAATAAAGAAAACTTTATTTTTGTCATCGGTAGATATCACACATACACGCGCTCCGGACTTTTTGTGACGGAAAACAAGACCGCATCCGCTCACATCCGTGAGATATTCCTCGTATTCAAGCTCATATGCCGGAAGCGGTGAAAGCTCACCGCCCCCCTTTATGTTTTTTGACATAATAAACGTTATTCCTTTCCTGATGTGAACGGTTAATTCTGCTATAATTATTTGCAGTTTAGGGCAGCAATCTGCTGTATTATTTATTTTATACCAAAACAGCAGTTTAATAACATATTTTCATATAAAAAATTCAGTTCAGCTTTTTATAGTACGCTGATAAATTCTTTTTAAGCGATATATTTATTTATGGATATATTTACATATTTTCAAAAAGGCGTTTGAATCCTATAGCGGTCAACGCTACCGGATCCTTTGCGAGCGACGCCGGAACTTCTGTAACAGCTTCAATGAATTCTCTGAAACCGTACAAAAGGCTTCCCCCGCCGCCCAGCATTATACCGTTTTTTTCAATATCTGAATACTCAGCGTCGCTGAGATCATCTATAAAATCACATATACCGACAGCAATACGTTTTACAGATGGGCTGATTGCGCCGAATATCTCTTTAGAATCAACTACAACCGAATTAGGCAATCCGTCTGAAATGTTTGTTCCGGACACTCTGTCGGTAATAACACTGTCACGCTTCCATACTCCTCCCAGAGAATTTTTAATGC
>CALGZV010000385.1 GCA_937934385.1 uncultured Clostridia bacterium
CTGAATATTTTGTGACGCACGCCTCCGTGCGTCTGTCTTTCATTTGCACCCATAGCTTCGTTTTTCCTCTCTTCCCTTATTCCTTATTTTTATAACTGTTTTTATTTTTATCGTGAAATCAATACCGGTATTTTTTGACATAACCGTACCGAAAAAGCTACATTATCTTCATTTTTTACAACTATACATTTATTAAAGTATTATACAACATTACTGCCAAAAAATCAATATTAATTACACTTTTAAGTTATGCCAAAAAAACTATTTATTTTAATTTATTACTTAATCCAAAAAGCATATATATTCCCCATTTTCACCAATTTTATCGGCAAATTTATCTTTATAGGAAATGCTTTTTGTACTGTTTTTACTTTGATAAATGTAAATTTTAATTCAGCATTATACATATATCCGAAATATTTTTGACAAAAATATTTTCACCCGTCGGCCGTGCAGATGCTAAAATTACGCTTCTGCACGATATACGAACACATCACACATTACGCTTCTATACGATATCCGGACGCACCACAGCTTCGGTAAGTCACATACGATCGACCGCACAAAGCACGGCACACTATGGTAAAACTCACTTCCGACTACACGTACACACGGGTACTGAGATATGATATACCTGCCAAATACGCGCGCGTAATACACCGGTAAAGCACAACTGATCGGTCACATTGGTACGCAGCACACTCATCACGCCTTAAGGCTTTAACAAAAAAGGATAAAACCCGATACCGCTCAGGTTTTATCCTTTTTATTTACTTATACGTTTCTTATGCGTTTATCTACAGTTCAGCAGCACGGAAAATGTCCGCCGTATTTCTCGAATATCTCATGTATCTGCTTTGCATCCTCTTCGGGTATATCATAAAACATGATATTATACTGAAGTCCGTTACAGCTGTCGGTTGCAAAGCAAAAATACTGCAGCCCGAACGAAATAGATACGCCGGGATCATATCCGCATGATGGGGATGCTGCTATGAATTCGCGTTTCTTCACGATTTTACGGACAAGATCGGTCTCTTCCTTGGTCAGTTTGATGTCTATATCCGTTCCGTAACGGTGATAATGTAAACGAGCCCTACTACATAAATTTACTTCTGCAACAGGAAAAACAAACAAAACAAAGACTATGGCAATCACGACAATTACAGATTTTTTGATCTTCATATTTATGACCGTTCCCCTTCGTGCATATCCGTTACGGCAGAAATAAAAGCTATTCCGTCCTTCAGAACACAAAAATTCCCGTCCGAAAATTTTCAGGCTTTCTCACAAAAGACTCTGCGTTAACTGCTCAAAATTTCCGTAGGCATTTTTTGTTCTCCCGGAAATATTCAGTATTTAATTATTTCTATTTTATCATGCATGTCGAAATATGTCAAGATTCTTTAATATTCATTTTATAAAGAACCGGGATTCGGAACATTATCATTCATACGCAATCAGGCTGAACCGGAATCTGATTAAAATCAAAATATACTGCTTATTCTTACTTTTTCCCTCTGCTACTGCGATATTATCAGTCTTTCTTTCCGCCTTTAAGCACCGAGACAGCGTCGGATATAGTCTTTTCGAACGCTTCTCTTCCGTATTTATCGACCTCGGCTTTATTCTTTTCACCGTGTGTCAGGCATCCTGCACCGCCTATACATCCGCCGACGCATGCCATTCCCTCGATAAAATTACCGCCCGGAACGTTTTTACTGAGTTTCAGCAGAGCTACGCGGCAAGCCTCGATCCCGTCGCACGGAACTGCTTTAAGGTCAAACTCTATTCCCTGCTCCTTCATGCCCTGGGCAACAGCATCGGATACTCCGCCGGAACGTGCGAAAATACGTCCGTAATACGACGCGTTATCGAGAACGCCCTCCTCCATTGAGGTTATATCGAGATCGCGGCTGTCAAACAGCGCCTGAAGCTCTTCGAAAGTCAGAACAGCGTCAACATACGGCCGCACCTTATCAAGCTGAACTTCCGCTTTTTTAGCCGTACACGGTCCGATAAATACGATCTTTGCGTTCTCCGTAGTCTCCTTGATATATTTTGCAAGAGTACCCATCGGAGAAAGATTGTGCGATATATACTTTTCAAGCTCCGGGAACGCAGATTTTATATACTGCACGAACGCCGGACAGCATGAGCTTGTAAGCACTCCCTTTTCGGCAAGCTCACGTGATTCTGCCTGCGCGACCATGTCCGCGCCGAGAGCCGCTTCGATAACCGTATAGAAACCAAGCTCCTTGAGGCCCGTTATGACCTGACCGGTCTTTGCATAGTTGAACTGACCGGATATCGACGGTGCAACCATTGCATAGACTTTATATTTCTTATTGCCTTCACTCTTTTTAAGCATATCGATAACGCTGAGAATATACGACTTGTCCGTAATAGCACCGAAAGGACACTGATATACGCACGCGCCGCACTGTATGCACTTATCGTTATCTATACATGCTGCATGCTCGTCGTTCATAGATATCGCACCGACTTTGCATGCGTTCTGACACGGACGCTTGCGGTTGGCTATAGCGCTGAACGGGCATACCTTTGCGCACTGTCCGCACTCTACACACTTTGTCTTATCTATATGCGCGACGTGATTCTGATCGAACGATATCGCTCCGCGCTTGCAGACGTCCTCGCAGCGGTGAGCAAGACATCCGCGGCAGGAATCCGTTACCTCATAGCCGGATGCGGGGCACTCGTCACATGCAATATCAATGACCTCAATAACATTGGGATT
>CALGZV010000386.1 GCA_937934385.1 uncultured Clostridia bacterium
ATTAATATCATACTTCTGACTGATATAAATCGGTTTGACTGTTTCGATGTCATAAAATATGTAGATCCTTTCTTTGTTTTGTCTTTTATACCTAAAAAATGTTTGCAATCTGCTTAAAAAGTAAATAATAAAATATCTACATTGTAATTATATGGTTTAATATTTTACTATATTACATGCGTAACGCCGTTTGGCTATACAGATCGGAAGAGCAGTAATATCACTTGAAAAAACTGATTATATCAAAAAATCCGTTCCGTATTGATTCAAACAAGCCCGTCATATGAAATGCTTTTTCGTTCTCAACTTCATTAACAATGGTAACCTTATCGTCGGCAGGAATAGTAATATATCGCTTATCAAGCTGATCGGACTTGACCATACCGAGTTCAAGTGCCCTCTCTTCAATAACGCGGAGATCATTTTTTCTTTCAACATCAAGAGATGTCTTTCTTATCGTATCATCCATCTCAACAATTTTCTGCTTTAAAGTCTCAACATCCGACGATTTTTCATTTATCTGGACATTGTTATATATCATTATAAGAAACAAAAGAGTACCGAAAACGGCAAGAAACACAAGTTTAAAAGGAAAGCGTCTTATAATTCTGGCTTCAACGGTCTGCATCTTTGGCATTCTCTGTGCCGTAAGCCGTTTTCTGAGCTGCAAAGGCGCAGATACGGACTCGTTGTTTTTCTTCTTTTTCAATGACGGAGATGGAAGATTGCTTTTTAAAGGTTTCGCTGATGATTTATTGATTCCGTAACGCTTACTGTTACCGGTGCCGGAACTGTCAAAAGCAGAAGTGCGTTTTGACACAGCGTTCCGTAAACCGTCTTTCATTCTGCTTTCCGGTCTTCGCGGAAACAGCGCTGAATTTAAATGTTGCGGAATATTTCTCCGAAGAATTAGGATTCGAACGCACAGACCTGTCTGTGCGCGTACCGTACCCGCTTTTGTTACCGTTATTTGAGGAATATGTATTATTTGTTCGGTTCTGCTGCGGCATATCCATATCCTTTCGTATACCCATAGCATATACTTTTATACTTTTTCGACAACTCTTAATTTCGCACTATGCGACCTTGAATTCTCTGCAAGCTCCGTCTGCGACGGAACATACGGCTTTTTAGAGACAAGCTTAACCGTTTGTTTGTGGCCGCATACACAGACCGGAAAATCAGGAGGGCATATGCAGCCTGTGGAAAGCGATGCAAAGCATTGCTTGACTATTCTGTCCTCCAAAGAATGAAACGTTATTACACACAGTCTTCCTCCCGGAACAAGAAGATCTGCCGCCGCCTTAATAGCAGGCTCGATCACATCAAGCTCCCTGTTGACTGCGATCCTGATCGCCTGAAATGTACGCTTCGCAGGATTACCGCCGACCGCCGCTGCTTTGGCAGGAATACTTTCCCGACATATCAAAGCAAGTTCTCCTGTTGTGCAAACAGGTTTAAGTTCTCTTTTTTTTACAATCGACGACGCTATGCGCTTTGCAAAACGTTCCTCTCCGTACTCGGATATAATATAGGAAAGCTCGTTTTCACTATATCCGTTTCCCCAGAAGAAAGGAAAGGTCAAACCGAGTTCTTCGTTGTGAAATACGATAACCCCGTCTCCTTTATCGATTTTGGTAAAAGTAATTCCCCATTCTGCTTTGACCGGCCCGAAACCGTTCAGCCAAAAAAATACTAATTGTCCGTTGGCCGGGAGCGGAGCCGGGGTATATTTCTGTTGGAATTCTTTTTCATACCCGGCTAACTCTTGGGTGAGTCCCGATTGATAGGCTGTACGCAGCAAGTCTTTTTTTAATTGTTCGGGAGCAGCTAACCCGAAATTTTTTAAATAGTCGGTTTGATAGGTGTTATAAGCATTCCGGTAGGCGATGAAAGCATTATTGTAATCTCCTGCAGCATCGTATATCAAGCCCATCAGTAATTGGGCAAATGCATCCCGTTGATAACGGTTTTTATGATCCGGGTATTTGTCATTTAATTGCT
>CALGZV010000387.1 GCA_937934385.1 uncultured Clostridia bacterium
GTTCCGACCGGTATATGCGTGAGCTGCTCATGCGAGAGCGATTCTATATGATCGAAAAGTTCTTCGCGTATTACCGACATTATTCGCTGTCCGGTGCGCTGAAGAATGACAGCCTGAAAATATGTACACACAAGCGACACTATAAGTATTCCGCTGTACAGTGCAACATATCTCATAAGCCATGAAAGCTCAAAAGCATCTTTGACTCTTTCTTCGATCATTCCGATAATGATAGGCGACAGGATATCATAAGCGATAGATACAAGCATAAGAAGTCCGACGATCAGGAAGCTTCCGATATACGGACGGGCATACCGCGCAAGTCTGAGCATAAGCTCGCTGTCCTTCATATTGCGGTCAAAGCCGATCATTTCTTTTTTATTCTTCATGAAAAGATATGCAGACACAAAAAACGCCGAAATAACGCCGATAACAGCCCCGATAATAAGCAACGGATAATATTCACGCATTGCCGTACTCACTCCTTTCCATTTCGAGCTGCTGCAGGTCGACCATTGTGCGGTACTCCTTGCAATCCCTGTAAAGTTCGTCATGGGTACCAACCGCGGCGACACAGCCGTCATCAAGAAATATTATCTTATCCATCTGCTCTACCGTAGATATTCTGTGAGCTATTAAAAGTGTCGTACATCCCACACGTGTCTTTCGCAGATTTTCAAGAATGATCCTCTCTGTATCGGTATCAACTGCCGACACAGAGTCGTCGAGTATCAGTATCGGCGCATTTTTCAGAAGCGCCCGAGCTATGGATATCCGCTGTTTCTGACCTCCGGATACCGTAACTCCGCGCTCGCCGAGAACCGTTTTATAACCTTCGGTAAAGCTCTCGATATTATCATGCACATCGGCAAGCTTCGCCGCGTCCGTAACGCGCTCACAATCCGGCGTATCGCATGAAAATGCAATATTATTTTCGATAGTATCGCTGAAAAGGAAGTTATCCTGAGGAACATACGCGCATGCATCGCGGATCTTGCGTATCGGAATCGTATTTATATCCGTACCGTCGATAAAAATCGTACCGTCAGGTACATTGTATGTTCTGAGCAGAAGATCGACAACGGTGGTTTTGCCCGATCCCGTTCTTCCAACAATACCGACATTTTCACCCGCCTTTACGGTAAACGACACATTTTTGAGCGCGTCATATTCCGCAAGCGGATATCGGAAGGTAAGTCCTCTGAACTCGATCTCTCCGCGGATATCACCCTTTTCGCATACACCGTTCCTGTCGTATACGTCGCGCTCCGCGGCAAGCAGCTCTCCGATACGGTTAAGCGATGCTTTTCCGCGCGAAGTCATCTCGATAAGCTCGGATACCGCCATGATCGGCCACACATTCGCCGTGAAATATCCTATAAACTCGACAAGCTGTCCTGCATCAAAGCTGCCTTTATATACAAGGTATCCGCCGTAACCGAGGATAACGCATACCACCGATTCGGCAAAAAGCGTGACAAATATATTGAGCAAAGTCGACGATCTTGTATAGTCGACGTTCGCATCCTCGTTTTCGCAGTTGAGCCTGCGGAATGCAGAAAGCTCCTTGCCCTCTTTGACAAACGCCTTTATAACGGCGATTCCCGAAAAGCTCTCCTG
>CALGZV010000388.1 GCA_937934385.1 uncultured Clostridia bacterium
CATGCAGGCAGCCGCCTCATTTTGATCGCAATAAGCGTTCCGAGCAATATCGCGATTGCAGACATACAAAAAATATAGAAAAAAATGCACACGACAGAATATATCAGCACATCGGTATGTTCTAATTCAAGGACAAAATATGTGATCACATTATAGACCGTAATTGCAAGTGTGAAAATAAGATCGAAAGCTCCGAATATCATCAGATGCTTGCCGAAAAAGTCCGGCAAGCCTTTTTTTGTGGCGCGAAAACATTCCTCAAGCGAGCTTTGTCTGAGTTTATCGGCAAAATAATATGACGCAAATAAAAAGAAAATGAAGCAATAAAAGACCATTTTTAAAGATATCCGCATCATTGCGAATGCGCCTTCTATCGGATCATAAGGATAATTTATAAGATTATTTAACGCAAATATATGATAATAATTTATATAAATAAAAAATGCCGCTGTTATTAAAGGAAGAAAAACATCCTTTAAAAACAACCGGACATACAAATTCTTACGTTTCATAGCAATTCTCCAGTAAAGTCAATTTCGGGGCAGACCGGAAACGGTCTGCCCTTTTCGTAAGTTTAAGCGTTATCTATTTCTTAAGAAACCGGTGGCAGTACACCCCTTAGCAAGCCATCCTTGAACTTCAAGCCAAAGCCGCCATATCTGTGAATTGCCATAAACATGACTCTTTGTCTCCGGAAGCTGCTGACCGGGAGCGACAAGAATCTTTGCTACAGCATCATCAGCCCAAGCGTCATCAATTGTAGCTCTGCATTGAGCATCAAACCAAACATTGTGTGCAGAACCCGATGAATTATTTCCCCAAATAATTTTAAATCTTCCTCTACACGTTTCTTTTGAGCAAGCACTCGTTTCATTTGTGTGAAGATCAGCTTTTATTGCAAGACTTTCATCATAGCTTTCGTCTGCAAAAGAATTTACAGCAAGGAGTGATGTAGAGAGCGTTAATGCACAAAGCAGCATAGAGATTTTTCTTTTAGTGTTGATTTTCATTTTACTTCCTCCTGTTAAATGTTTTTAAAAAAGTATTCACAAACATGTTTGTATCTGTATAATACCATATATTTTCTCAAATGTCAATATGTTTCTTGAAATTTGTACAAAAAAATATTTTAAAGTGCAATTTTATTTGTGAAAAACTCAAATGATATCAAAATAAAAAGCTGAAAGGCAATTGCCTTTCAGCTTTTGTATTTTAGACTGATATACTATCATTTTACAACTATATTAACAAGCTTACCCGGAACATATATCTCTTTAACAGTTGTTTTACCGTCGGTCATAGACGCTACCTTTTCGTCAGCACGGGCAAGCGCAACAGCCTTCTCCTTGTCCGCGTCCGCAGGTATAACAATAGTTGAACGCAGCTTTCCGTTGACCTGAACGGCTATCTCCACAGATTCATCGACCGTTTTTGATTCGTCATATTCCGGCCATGCTGCAAGAGAAGCAAGTCCCTTACCGCCGAGATGCTGCCACATCTCTTCGCAAAGATGCGGTGCAAACGGGCAAAGCAGTTTGGCAAAGATTTCGAGTTCCTGCTTGGTAAGTCCGCCATGATCGTAGACTTCGTTGATAAATGCCATCATCGAGGCAATCGCTGTGTTGAATTTCATGGCGTCGATATCTTCCGTGACTTTTTTAATCACTTTATGCAGACTGGATTCGAGCGCCGGAGAAACCTCCCCTGTCTGCACCATATCCGTCAGCGCGGCAAACCGCTCCAAAAACCGCTTGCAGCCGCGGATACTGGCCTGCGACCATGGCGCTGACTTCTCAAAATCGCCGATAAACATTTCGTAGAGCCGCAGGGTATCGGCGCCGTAATCCCGGATGATCTCGTCAGGGTTCACC
>CALGZV010000389.1 GCA_937934385.1 uncultured Clostridia bacterium
TTGAAGAGGCAACATCTAAAAAGAAACCGGATTTTTCAAAAGTAGAATTTTTAACTTATGCTGAAGGCACGTGCGTTCAGTGTATGCATATTGGCTCATACGATGACGAGCCTGCAACCGTTGATCTCATGCATGAATATATGAGCGCAAACGGCTATGAGCTTGATATAACGACCGAAAGATTGCATCATGAAATTTACTTGAGTGATCCCCGAAAATGTGATGTAAGTAAATTAAAGACAGTGATACGGCATCCTATTAAAAAAATTTTGTAACTATAAAGTATTGAAATTTGTCGGCTAATTGTTTTGAACCATAAAAAATCCTGCGGTAAAAGCCGCAGGATTTTTTTAGGTCAGAATTGATGAAGTAATTTTTTATTTTGTTAATTTAATGATCTTACTCTGAGTTTGCAACATTGATAAAAATATGCCGAAAAAAATAAGTAATATGTATTGAATCAAAACAGTTAAATCTTTTGTCCTATTTTCTCTCCCATTTTGACGCAGATTTCTTTTTCCTCTGTGGTTGCTTTCCAAAGGTTGTCCGGCAGTACCGCACAGTCTTTTTCGAGCAATAGTATAACTGTACTTCCTCCGTAAAGAAATTTTCCCTTTTCACTGCCTCGTATTACTTGATTATGACACGGATAATTTTCTATTTTACCGACCAGCATTGCTCCGACTTCGATTTGAACAGCAGTTCCGAAATTAGTGCTTTCGATTACCGTATACTCACGACAATTCTGAGAGAAAACCGGGACACTGCGCAGTGCTATCGGTCTTACTGTGTGAAGCTTACCTGGAATAAAATGTTGCTCTCCTTTTGTTCCGCTGTCGAACCAACAGTATCTGTGATAGTTATCTACACACAGGCGGAATACAAGGCATATACCGCCGTTAAATTTGTCCGCAAGCGCATTGTTACCGCCGAGCAGATCGGATATTTTGTACATACTCTGTTTGACCGGAATAACAGTACCGTCTGAAACTCTGTAAACGCTCAGCCTGCCGTCGCACGGAGCAATTAAAGAGTCCCTGTTCATATCTATAGGGCGAAGCTCTGATTTTATCTGCCTTGTAAAGAAATCATTGAAATTCCTGTATTGACCGATATTTTTACATATATAGTCATCAAGGCATATGTTGTTATTTTTTATAAAACCCGGAATGATTGGTTTTGACAGAGCTGACGAGAGAAATTTTCCTGCCAACTTTGAAAGATTGCGCGATATAAGCAATCTTAATAAAATTCTTCCTGGTATAGTATTATAAAGAAATTCAAGTGCTTTGCTTTCTTCTGAGTTTTCTGTCGCAGTATTCAGCATTTTACGATTCTTCCGATAAGAATTAGTGCAAATTCAATGGCTCCGATACCTACCATCATCATTATGCCTTTAAAGCCGGGTTTTCTTATGCGGAAACGCGACAAAAATGCAATACCGACAATTATCAGCGTCAGAAAATATACAGGAGCAACGTCCGCTTTTATAACAAATTGAAGCAGAAGAATAAACGGAAATATAAGCGACGCTGATGTTACGGGAAGTCCGGTATAGAATTTACGGACACCGTCATCATTTTTTTGCCGTTCCTGTTCGGTAACATTAAAATATGCTAACCGTATCATTGCGGCAAGTATGTATGCAAGGGGAATAAGATGTACTCCAATAAAGAGTATGTTTTTAAGAAATATAGGTTTACAGTCGAAAACATAGTGCTTTGCAAGAGGAGAAAGACGCATCATAGATATTCCGACGCATGCGGGAAGAACACCGAAGGCTACAAGATCAGAAAGCGAATCTATCTGTATGCCAAAGCATTTTTCGCTTTCGGTACGGTTCTTTTTATGTCTGGCTACTTTTCCGTCGAAAGCATCGCAAAGACCGCAGAAAAGCAGAAAAAATATGCCGAAATACGGATGCCCGTGTCCGCTTATAGTGACTATAGTTCCGATAGATGCCGACAGAAGCGACAAATATGTCAGAATAACTGTATAGTTATAATATCCTATCATTTGTAATCTCCATTCTTCCGCGCTCCGCGGAAAAGTGTAACCGAATCAGTATTGAAGCGGCTCATTGTCTGGACGCCTTGATCGGTAATAAACCTGAGCAGTATAATACACGGAGGCGTAAATATTCGGACGGTCAGTGCTTTTTTTGACGTAAATATTTTATGACTGTAATTACTCCGCAAAGTATGACGCATACGTAGAAAGACAGTCCGCGGCTGAGAAGCTCAAGGTTTGTGGCGCTTTGTGCGTTCATAATAAGCTTGAAGCCGTCGAGCATAAGATAGTCCGACACTCCCATTGCTCCGGGTATCGGTACGCTGTTGGAGCCTAAGACGGCATAGCACTGAAGTGCCCAAAGATTTCCGATGTGTTCATACGAGCCGCCCGCAGCTAAAAATGCGAAAACTGTAGTTGAAACATACGATATGCGCTGAAGCAGATTAAAGATAAAAACACCGAGCAGCATTTTTCTTTTTCCGCGGAGTACTTCTATACACATGCCGTATTCATCCATACGCCTGGACAGCTTTTCCTGTTTTTCAGCTTCATTTTTAATGAGATGAAGCTTAGCGGGAATATGCAGGACTGCAGAACAAATTTTATGAAGCGTGTTTTTACGTGTCAGCAATATGGTGAAGAACATCATAAGACCGCATTGAATAACAAATCCTGAAATTATAAGAATTTTCGGAATCAATCCAAAAGAAATGAACAGCCCCGGAAACAGAATTAACACGGCTGTGCCTATAACGATCAGTGCCAACGTGTACATTGTCAGATTTGCAAGAAGTATTGCAGTGACCGACATTCCGGAAAGCCCGTCCCGTATCATAAGATATGCGCATGCAGGTTGTCCTCCGGTGGCAGACGGTGTTATTGCTGAAAAATATATGTCAGACGCTGAATAACTTACAAAGCATCCGATTCTTTTTATACCCGAAAAAGCTTTGGACGCTGATCTGAGTGCCATTCCCTCAAAAAAGATAAATCCGAATGAAGATATAAAAGCAAGCGACAGCCAGAACGGATTGCTCTGCTTTATATATCCGAAAAATGATGAAATCGAAAACGACTTATTTGTAGATATTACGGTGAATATAGTAGCTGCGGCTATAACTATAAACAGCACCGACCAAATGAGTTTGTTTTTCGATGCAATTCCGTTATCTTTTTTACCGTCCGACGGCATAATATTTTTTTTATTTTTCTTCATTGCCGTGTCCCTTCCGGAGATTGCTGCGCTTTGCTTTCGCGCAAACGGAATATTCGATACGAACCGGTTTTTCGGCATATAAACATTCCTATCTCAAATACGGCAATTCCGCCGATAATATCGAGGAAAAAATGTTGTTTTATGAGTACTACAGATGCAAACACGGCAAGTGTCATGAGTGCAGAATATATTATATATGCGTATTTGTATACTTTTCCGAGCCTTGCTGTTTTTGTCAGTTCAAAGGCGCTTCTGAGGCACACCCAGCTTTCGAGGCAGTGAACGGACGGAAAGCAGTTTACAGGAGTGTCAAGTTTGTATATCATAGCGCATAAGCGGCTGCACAGATCTGTTCCGGTTATTTCCGGTCTTGATATCATTGTGGGGAAAAACAGAAAGAAGATAAAGCAGATGAGCTTTGCTGTTATTTCGGCTGAAAAAAAGCGGTGGCAAAATTCTTTTCCTTCTTGTGCGATAAGCAGAAATCCTATGATCCACTGCGCAAATGCAGCAATATATATTATAACAAATTCCGGTACAAACGGGAATTTGTTATCAATCGGCAGTAAAAGAGAATAGTGAGTTGCGTCGGAGACTATTAATTTTGACAAGCCGTAAGCAATAAAATTAACAGATAATACGCATATAAGCGGTATTATCGCATATGAAGGGATTATTTTTTTTATATGGTTCATCTTGTCTCCGTAAAATCGTCGGTTGTGAATTGTTCGGATGATTTTATATATTTTAATAAAAATACGATTCAATATATATTATAATGTATTTGTCCTGATTTTTCAATAGTAAAGTCATTTTTATTTTGTACCGTTTAATTAATTTTTGATTAAGATTTGAGATATACTTATGTTAATTTTGGCATGAAATCGTTAATATACAATATATAAATGATAAAACAGGATAGATTTGAGGTCTATCCCGTAATATTTTTTTAATTTATATATTGCTGCGGATTTTGTATGAATGGTTATGCTTAGTCCATGATATATAGAACAATACTGATATAACGGCTGCGGCTAACCATCCTATAGGCCATGCCAGCCATATTCCGGTCGATCCGAATTTCATCGAAAGAAGCTTCGCAAGAGAGACACGGAGGATCAGATCTGAAAATGTGGAAGTCATAAACCGGGACATAAGACCGATACCGCGCAGTGTTCCGTTGGATATAAGTATTACGGCCGATAAAATATAGAACGGAGAAACTATGCGAAGAAAGGTTACGCCTACGTCGATTGCCGTTCCTGTAGGAGAGGTCATAAACATATATATGAGATAATTTCCGGCAATGAGGTATAGTAAAATTATAGGAATACATATGATCCATGCGATTTTCAGTCCCGCACGGAATCCTTCACGTATGCGGTTTATTTTTCCGGCGCCGAGATTTTGTGCAGTATAATTTGAAATACCGTTTCCGACTGTTGAAAGAGATGTAATTACAAGATTATTGAGTTTAATTGCTGCTGAATATCCTGCTATAACACTTGAGCCGAAAGTGTTGATTATACTTTGGATTACTATGTTTCCAACAGATATGAAGCTTTGCTGAGCTATGCTCGGAACAGCAACGCCCGCGATTTTTCCGAGAAGCCTCCATGAAAATATATTTACACGGCTTTCGGATTTAATTGATGCAAGTCTGCGGAATACAAATAACAATGCAAGAAGGCAGCTTACACACTGGCAGATAAAGGTTGCCCATGCGACTCCGTCTACACCCATTCCGAATGCAGTTACGAACAGTATATCTGTGGCGATGTTTGCACTTGACGATACCGCGAGAAAAATGAAAGGCGTTTTTGAATCTCCGAGTGCCGAAAAAATTCCTGTGGCTATATTATAAAAGAGTACGAAAGGGAAGCTCCATATGTAAATATTCAGATAAAGCATTGAATCTGCAAAAATATCTTCCGGAGTATGTATCAGACTCAGGAGCTGCGGACACAGGATTATTCCTGCTGTCACGAGAACAGCGCATATCACTGCGCTGGCGATAAAAGAGGTATATACCGAGGTTTTAAGTTCTGCATATTTTTTTGCACCAAAAAGCTGGGATACAATAACCGAACATCCGATATTGCATCCGAAAGCGAACGCTATAAATATCAGGGTTATTTCATAACCGTTTCCGACTGCCGCAAGGGCGGCTTCGCCGATAAATTTTCCTGCTACAAAACTGTCGGCTATGTTGTATAACTGCTGAAATACTATGCTTCCGAAAAGAGGGAGACAAAATCTCCACAAGACACTTTCCGGCTTTCCGTCTGTCAGGTCTCTGTTCATTCCGATACTTCCTTTCAGGGGCGCA
>CALGZV010000390.1 GCA_937934385.1 uncultured Clostridia bacterium
CGATTCAGGAAGAAACTCCGTTTAGACCTGTTATGAGATATGAGGAGGTTTAGGACGGATTGAAAAGATGGTTGCTTTCGTCCCGACGATGAAGTCACTCACAGATTGACAAGCTCAAATTTTAGTGTTTTTACAGTTTTTGAGAGGATTCGTTAATCCAACATAGCCCTTCAAAATCAAAGTTGCGACAGATTTACGACAAATGTTTTTTGACGGAACCCGGATTTTTATGACAAATTGCTGTCTTAAATTCAAATATGAGTTTTTTGATGGTGGAGGTATTCCTGAATGAAGCAAATTCATGTATCTGTAAATCCCTATTTGGAATTTATCAACAGTATTTTGTTGACCGGCCGATATAATGAGATTACAACGCCTTATGTCGGATACGGATTGATGACAAACCAAGTCAACGAATATACTGAAGCAATTAAATGTTTTTTTGAAAAGTATCGGTATAACCCCGTCTATTCGTATATAGAAGCTATGATACCGATGGGATTTACCTTTTCCCGACCAGTTGAACTTGCGCTATCACTTGGAACCAGCAAAGATTTTTCTATACAGCATTCGCTGTCTGAGCTGTGTATAAAGTATTGCGGGGGGAGTAAAAAAATTCATGAGTTGCTGCATTTGCTAAAAGCTTTGGAAATGGAAACGGGGTACTTCAGCTTTTTTAAGGGAAAAAAGGGGTATTACGATCCTTTTATTTCACAGGCAAAGCTTGTTACAGAGCAGCTTTCGTATATACCTTTGCTGGAAGAAATCTATGGAAAAGAGCAAAATTCCTATAATTATGTGATTTCCTCATTGATGTGCGGGAATTTCGGATTAAATTTTGCCGAAACAGCAAAAGAGGCACTAGATATTATCTGTGTCTTTTCAACAGAGGGACAGAGTATATCCGTACCGATTCTGCTTCATGAGTTTTCACATCCATTTATCAATCCGCTGACAGAAAAATATGCAAATCTTGTAGAAGAATATAAAATTGCCTATGAAAAATTAAAACCATATAAATTGCCTGATTTTTCGTCGGGTTATGGTGATTGGCCGGAGTGTGTCAATGAACATTTGGTTAGAGCAATGGTAATCTATCTTTTGAGAAAATGTAATCTTGCGTATGATGCGGAACAAATGCTCAGGCACGATCTGTATTGCGGTTATCAATACATTCCGTTCATTCTTGAGCGTTACCGATTCTATGAACAGAATCGTGACCGCTATCCGAGTTTTGAATCATTCTATCCCTCTTTGTTGAATGTGTTTTCTGAGGACATAGGATGAAAATTACCCGGGAGACCGCGGAAACGTGCTTCTATTTTTGCAATGTAACCACCACTAGATTTTTACGACAGATTTTACGACAAACCAAATCAGAATACGCTGATTTATGATAGGTTATGCAGAGCGATGAAGCCGATTTGGATTAACGAAGTCAGGGAAAAGCAGGATAAATCAGGGGGCATCGTTCCTCCCACGGAAATCCCGACAATGAAACCGATTTCAGATAACTAAGTATAAACCGAAAAAGACGGTGTACATGCAAGTGTGCGGTCTTTTTTGGTTTATTTGAAAAACTGTTATATTAGTTATTTTTGCGATTATAATTTAAAACGGTAATATTAAAAAGAGCAATTTTTATCAATCATTTTCCCTCTTAGTGTGTTATAATTACAGTAGAAAAAAGGACGTGAAGTACTATGGATCGCGTACATATTCAGCGTGTACTTGATTATATTGAGAAACATCTGAAAGAAGATTTAGATAATACGACGCTTGCGAAGATTGCAGGATATTCCGAATATCATTTTCTGCGCAAATTCCGTAAGAGTATAGGTCTTACTCCTGCTGATTACATACGTAAACGCCGAATTTCCGAGATCGTATGCCGGATCGGAGAAAATGATCGTGCAATTTCGGATATTGCATTTGAGTACGGATTCAACTCGAAAGAAAATTTCACCAGAGCTTTCAAGAAAGAACACAATATTTTGCCGACTGAATTTAAGACAGTAAATTGCAGTCTGAGACTGTTTCAACCGTTTAATTTTGATAAAATTAAATTGCAGCCGTCGGTTTCCATGTTATATATCGAAAGTTTTATATTGATTGCATATGAATTTGAAGACGACTTTCCTCCTAATTGTTGGAATAAATACAATGCTGAAAGAAGAAGTGCTATATTGTCGGGCGGCACAGAGGTTGAGGATTTCGGTGCAATGGTTTGGGATTTTGAAAGAGAAAGACTTTGTTATTTTATAGGTATTCGTTCTGATGATGCACAAGGTGATATAACCGATACGGTTCGTCTTGATATTACCGGGGGATTGTATGCGGTATTTGAAACAGCACCGACCGATCAGCATGAATTTGTAAGTACTATACGCAGTACATGGGATTGGATCTACTGTGATTGGCTACCGAAAAGCGGTTATGTTCGTGCTGAAGGGTTTGAACTTGAAAGTTATATAGAATCAAGTAGAAAATATACGGAAAAAATTTACATACCGCTGAAAAAAGCGTGATCATTACTTATGTCATCAATTATAATTAATATTTTTAAAGGAGTAACGCTATGGCTGACATTATTAAAGTTTTTAGGGAAGATGTTCCTGCAATGCGTTTTATCGGAAAGAAGTATCCTGATTTCGGCGGTTGGTGGGGAGAATGGTTTTCCCAGGGGTGGTTTGAGCAGATAGAAAACGCGATGAACGGCTCGGATTCTATTCTTGAAATTTGGAAGAACGGAGGAGGCTATATCGGTCTGGAGAGGCGTTCGGAGACCGAACCGTTTGAATATTGGCTCGGCATGTTTACTCCTATCGATACTGTCGTGCCGGACGGCTTTGAATTTGTTGATTTTCCTGCTATTGGACTCGGAACTTGTTGGATATACGGAAGTGAAAATGATGTTCATAATACTTCCGGATGTTTAAAGGAGATCACAGATAACGGGTTTGAACTTTGGAAGGATGAAAACGGAGGTGTATGGTCGTTCGAAAACTGTCTATGTCCGAGATTTACAACGCCGGACGAACACGGAAATGTTATTATGGATTATTGCTATTATGTAAAATAATTTGAATACTTTGTTTTAAAAGAAAATGCCGTTCGCAGCTGCGAACGGCATTTCTTATACTTAGCAATCCAACCGTAAGTTGGATTTATTTTGTTTGTGTCAAACTGATACGGTATTGATTTTTCCGTTATATAATATTAAAATATAGTTGTAGCTACAATATAATAAAGTGAGGTGCAAATATGACTACGCTAAAAATCAATGAACGAATTGCTTTTCTTAGAAAAGAAAAAGGACTCACTCAGGAGGAACTGGCGAAAGCTCTTGGGGTAACCAATCAGGCTGTATCAAAATGGGAATCGTCACAATGTTGTCCCGATATTCAGTTGCTTCCTTATATTGCAGATTTTTTTAATATTTCATTGGACGAACTTTTTAATCGTAAACAAATATCTCCATTATACGATATTATTGCGTCTCTTCGGAAAAAAATCGAATCTTTGGATAAAGGTGATGATTTTGATTTTGTTTTTCGAATCGCAGCAGCATTGCATACGATTATATGGTCAAAGGAAATGGGATTTCTCTCATCGGAAAATCAGAATCCGGATATTGATGATCTGATTGAACATGCCGGTAACACTGAATGGGGATATTCTTGCTATAGTATTCCTGAAATCATAACAACAATGAGGCATGGCGCAGTATTTTTTTCAAATAATAAAAATCTGACACTGATGGATTATAATATTAAGCTGATCGTATCAATAGTAAAGCCTTTTAGTAATGTTAGAAATTTAAAAATAGCTACAGCGCTTTATCAGTTAACAGCTTCATCTGAAAGTGCTTATGCAGATGTCATTCAGATATGTGATATGACGGGGATACCGTCAGAAAAGATTGAGAATGTTCTGACTGAAGATCTTGCACCTTTTATAATAGAAAAAGACGGTGTAGATTGTGGATTTCGATTTAAGGGTATGTATATGAATATTATTCCGATTATTTCTATGTTGGATTTGGGATAATTATTTAAAGCGTTGGTCTCAGAAAAAACTTTACGGTTTTGATTATAAACATTTAGAAGTAACCGCCTCAGAATACTCCGAGGCGGTTTAATACTATGTGTTATTGATTTATTAAGGGGTATATGTTATAATTACTTTATAAAACTTTTGAGTAAGCTTATAAGGATATTTGTTATGTTGAGATTAAGACCGTATAAAGCAATTGATGCAAAAACTATAACAAAATGGTTGAAAAACGAATATGCTTTTCGCCAATGGAGCGCCGACCGTTATGAAAATTACCCGATTACTCCGG
>CALGZV010000391.1 GCA_937934385.1 uncultured Clostridia bacterium
GGTCACAGCGCGGCGGTGCAGGACGGATGGCGTCTTTCGACTGATATCGGATGTGCTTTCATGAGCATTGACGGGCTTTCGGATTATTATGAGGTTACGCATGATGACCGTGCGCTTGAGCTTCTCGGCGAGATGACAGAGATATTTGATTCGATAGATAAGGTGGCGCTTCAGGCTCAGACACACTGTACGCTTACGGCTGCACGCGGTATGCTCAGATTGTATAAAATTACACAAGACAGAAAATACTTGGGTTATGCCCGCAGAATATGGAATACATACATAGACAGCGGTATGACGTATACCTATCAGAATTATAACTGGTGGGGTAAGGGAGATACATGGACGGAGCCTTGTGCAATCGTCGACTCTGTTATGGTAGCTCTTGAGCTGTACAAGCTTGACGGAGATGAATCGGCGCTGACTGTTGCGAGACGAATATGGCATAACGGAATGGCAAGTGCGCAGAGACCGAACGGCGGCGCAGGAACGGACAATACTGTCGGAGCAACCTGCGACATCCTTGCTTCTCAGATGTATGAGGCATTTTTTTGCTGTACTATGCGTCTTGCGGAGGGATTGCTCTGCGTCAAGGAGAACCGCGAACTTCTGACTGCACAGCTTACGGGCAATCTTGAGGCTGATGAGCGCGGGGTATACAGTGACGGAGACATAATATATGCAGAACTGCTTCCGTGTGAAAACGCTAATATGGCAGAGGAATACGGTACTCTGCCTGAACTTTCTATGATGCGGGAGGTCGACGGACATAAGCTTATTCCGCTTGTAAAATACTACCGTGTTTCGGAAGAACTTGTCCCGCTGATACGTCAGCGTGTCAGATTTTAATTATGTTATTTGTATAGGCGTCGGCATGTAACTCTTCCGGCGCTTATGTTTTCCGTATAAAATGCCGATACAGTACCGGACTATTATAACTTAGATGAATGTTTTCATTTTATAAGAGAAAATGTTTGTGATTCTGATATAATTGAATATTATAACGCACACACATTAGAAAATATAACAGAGTAATATTTGTGCGAGAGCAAAGTAAGTGTATATACGTAAGATATAAAAAAACGGCATCCGCTATGCGGACGCCGTTTTTCGGTGTATATTTTGCCTTTTGCTGCTTTAATATTCTGTGTTACAGGACGATTAAATCACAGATAGGAGATAATTGCTCTCCATTCCGTGCATAGCCTTTGTATTGTCCATGCCGCGTTAGCCGGACTTGTGGACGGGAGATATATCGCGCTGCGACCTGTTAAAGGCTCTGTATTTTTTGAATAAAGCGTAGCGGAGGTTCGCCCGTTTACGAATATTGCGCCGATATCAGCTCCTTTAAGTATCGGAGAGATATCATTCGGAACAACATTCCGTATTGTACTGTCTGCGCTGCCGCTTATATCGCATGCGGCGATAACGTCCCAAAGTGCGATTCCGTGCGAAAGCAGAAAAGCCTTTTTATTCTGCACCGTGTCGGGAAGAGAATCCCCACGCCAGAATCGGTTTTGAGGATGCCCGTAGAAAAATCCGTATTCACGCGATTTTACAGACGGAAAGCTTCCGAGTATCAATACTTTTGAGTTTTTATCCCATACCGGCTCAATAGGGTGTTTTATCACGGTGAGGTTCCTCGCATGAATTTTTTAATTACAGCTTAGGATCGAAAGCGGGCATGAGCTGAAGCTTGAAAAGATTTCTGCTGTGCATTCCGTCGATTTTTTCCTTGGTCGCTTTATTGTCTATCTCGCCTGTGCGGATATATCTGTCAAGCTCCGTGTAGGTAAATCCGAGATTATCCTCGTCTGTTTTACCGCAAAGTCCGTCTGTCGGTGTTTTATCCACAAGTTCCTCCGGAAGTCCGAGAACTCTGCCGATCGCTTTTACTTCCTGTACTGTCAGATTTGAGAGTGGGCTGAAATCACCTGCCGCGTCTCCGTACCGTGTCGAATATCCTACCCAGTCCTCAGAGAGATTGCAGGTATTGACAACGCGTCCGTTATGGCTCTGAGATATTGCATAGAGCGTGGACATGCGTATACGCGGAGGAAGATTTGTAGCGCTCTGAACCGAAAGCTCTAAAGGAATATTCTTTTTAAGTCCCTCGACAGCATCCTTTATGTTTACAACATAGTGCTTTATCCCGAGGTGGTTTACAAGTGTGTAGGACGCGCTTATATCTGCCTGCTCACCGCACGGCATAAGTACTCCTATTACTCTGTCGGTACCGAGTGCTTCGACACAGAGCGCAGCTGCTACCGAGCTGTCCTTTCCGCCGGAGATTCCGACGACAGCGTTGCAGTCCTTTCCGTTGGCCGCGAAGAAATCGCGTATCCATTCTACACATTCATTTTTGACTTTTACAGCATCAAACATTTAAATTCCTTCTTCCGTATGGGGTTATTTGGGATCTACCTCATCTATAGTGAGGTGTGTATGAATATCGCTCAGAGGTTTCCCGTTTAGATCCGTTATTATAACACGGAATTTCAGGTTTTCCTCTGAACTGTTATTCGCTTCGATTGCGATGCGGTTTACTCCTGCTTTTAG
>CALGZV010000392.1 GCA_937934385.1 uncultured Clostridia bacterium
CCAACCGCTGCCATGCAGCACCGAAATATTCCCGTGCATTCCCCGCTCCGAGGAGTGCGCCGGGTATATATATAATTCAAAGGAGAAAGATAAAATGGATCTTACACTTATCACAGATTTTATCACTGATGAAATATTCAGCGTCTGGTTTCTTATCGGAGCCGCACTGGTATTCTGGATGCAAGCCGGCTTTGCCATGGTAGAGACGGGTTTTACAAGAGCAAAAAATGCAGGAAATATCATCATGAAAAACCTCATGGATTTCTGCATAGGAACGGTAGTATTTATCATTATTGGATTCGGGTTGCTTCTCGGTGAGGATCTCCTCGGCTTTATAGGAAAACCGGGATTTGACATCTTCACCGCGTATTCAGGCTTCAACTGGTCTGACTTTGTATTCAACCTTGTGTTCTGCGCGACAACGGCAACGATCGTTTCCGGAGCTATGGCAGAGAGAACAAAGTTCCTCTCATACTGTGTATATTCCGCTGTCATCTCCGCACTGATCTACCCGATAGAGGCACACTGGATCTGGGGTGGCGGCTGGCTCTCACAGCTCGGATTCCACGATTTTGCAGGCTCGTGCGCAATACATATGGTAGGCGGCATTTCAGCGCTTATCGGAGCAAAAATGCTCGGCGCACGTATCGGAAAGTTTACGCGGGATAAAAACGGCAAGGTAACAAAGGTCAACGCTTTCCCCGGTCACAATCTGACCATCGGCGCTCTCGGAGTATTTATTCTCTGGTTCGGATGGTACGGCTTTAACGGTGCTGCTGCAAAAACCGGCGCTCAGCTCGGCTCAATATTTATCACAACAACAATTGCGCCTGCCATTGCCACCTGCTCATGCATGGTATTCACGTGGCTCAAATACGGCAAGCCCGATGTTTCAATGTGTCTGAACGCATCGCTTGCAGGTCTTGTCGGAATCACCGCAGGCTGCGACTGTACGGACGCACTCGGTGCAATTGTCATCGGACTTGTATCAGGACTCCTTGTAAACTTCGGAGTTTGGCTTCTTGACTATAAGCTTCATATCGACGATCCCGTCGGAGCAGTCGCAGTTCATTGCCTCAACGGTATTTGGGGAACGATCGCGGTCGGACTTTTTGCAACGCCTTCCGCTCCCGGTTATTCGCTTGTCGATTCAAACGGCAACATGCTTAAAGGACTTTTCTACGGCGGAGGCTTCAAACTGCTCGGACTACAACTGCTCGGATTTGTCTCGGTCGCAGCATGGACGGCATTAACAATCACTGTCACATTCCTGATCATAAAGAAAACCATCGGTCTGCGCGCCAGTGAAGAGGAAGAACTTACAGGTCTTGACGCTACCGAACACGGCCTTATCTCGGCTTACTCAGGCTTTAGCCTTATGGATGTTACAGTCGGAATGAACATGGAAGTAAATGAAAACACCGATCTCGGTGTGGGCGATTACGAAGCAGCATCTGACGCGCAGAGAAATGCAGCTGTCAAGGTAAGCGAAGCATCTGAGCTTATCTCCTCAAGCGGTATCCATAAGATCGTCATTATCGCAAAGCTTTCGAGATACGATCATCTCAAGGTCGCCCTTAACGATCTCGGCGTAACCGGGATGACGGTAACTCAGGTAATGGGCTGCGGCATTCAGAAAGGTGCCGGAGAAATGTACCGCGGAGTTGAAATGGATGCAACACTTCTGCCTAAAGTAAAGGTCGAAGTTGTCGTAAGCAAGATCCCGGTTTCCGATGTTGTAAACGCCGCTAAAAAGGCGCTTTACACAGGACATATCGGAGACGGAAAGATCTTTGTATACAATGTTGAAAACGTCGTAAAGGTACGCACAGGCGAAGAAGGCTTCGACGCACTTCAGGATGTTGAGTAATTAACATAAATTCAATATAAAAACAGGCAGCTTCAGTGATATACCTCCCAAAGACAGTAAGCTTCGGGAGCATACATCACGGCAAGCTGCCTGTTTATCATAACGAATACCGATGCTCCGGACGAATATAATAAATTAAAAGACACCTTACACGTCAAAGCGTTCTGAACCTGAAATCGCCGCAATGATCCGACGCTTTTTCCGCAGCCGCAGTATATCTGCGCTATGACCCTCTTATTTAAGAGCAAATGCAAGATTGAACGGCTGCTCTATGCCGCCGACCGTAAGAGGATAATCCGGAAGCTTCAGACCGTCGGTCACGCCGAGGCGGAATGACAATTTACTGCGGCGCTGTGCAATATCTGTCGAGACGGTAAGCGTGTAAACGTGCCCCTTTTCTATACTTACCTTTCCGATATCAAGCGAATACGGTTTCTTGCTCTCGACCAGAGATGTTCCGACAAGACCTTCGTACAAGATCTGTCGCGATGTTTCGTCGGTAAGTGTAAACACAGCCGCATATCTGAGACTGCGGTAATTATTAGTGTTTTCCGCACTGAACACAAGTTCGCTCACTTCTGCGTCTTTCGTTGCAGCAAAGCTTTGGCTCAGCACATTTCCGCTTATAATATCAGCACTTTCATAGCTGTCTGCATGGGAGATATCAATTACCGCAGGCGCACATGAAGCGAGATTTGCATATAACAGCACAGCTACCATCAGACACGTGATACACACCTGAAGCAGGCTGTGCCACCACTCATGAATGTACTTTTCCCTGATCCACCGACGTACATTTTCACGTCTCGGAATGTTGATCATCAGCAAAATAATCAGACTGGCACAGAACACCGTACGAAGCACATCCGAAAATTGACTTATTCCTAGCTTTGAAAGCATATCATTGACCGATGTATACTTTCTGTTTTCCGACGGCAAAGACACAAACATCGGAAGCGCAAGCTTCGAAACAAGATACGATGTGTTAAAAATCCAATGGCTGATATAGGAATATACAGTATAGCACCCTGTTCCGAGTGTAAGCAGAAGTATATTTGCACGAAGTCTTTCACGGTTAAACAAAACAACAAATATTTCAAACGGAACTACAAGAATCACCCAGTACGACCGTATCGGGACAAACATCATAAACGCTGCGAAAACCGCAAAACACGCATACAGCGGCAGGTAATATCTGTACGTAAGCGCGCGGTCTGCCGTGGGCTCACACGCACAAGCAACATCGGGTGCTTTGTCTTGAGATTTAACTGCAATCTCGGAATAACCGCTTTCCGAAACTGCGTCTTTGCCGCGCGAAAAAGAATCTTTTCTGATATAGCAAAAAACACATACGGCAATATATATCAGAATAAACAGGTTTAATTTGTTTTCACCGATACTCACTGTGTCTCTTAGCAACAGGTCGACCGCATCGCGGTTCTGTGTCCCAAGACAAAGCTCGTACCACGGATCTCCTCTGAACGGGAGAGCGCATATAAAATTCACCGCAAATGCAGGGATAAGCTTCAATACAATAAAAGGAATCCGTTTTTCTCTCAGAAGAATGAGAGGAATAAATACAAATACCGCAAAAAGTTTCAGCGGAACGGCAAGAGCAAAAAACAGAACGAAGAGTCCCTCTCTGTCTTTCAGATAATAATATATTCCGCATAGCATAAGCAAAACAGAAAGTATGTCATACTGAACGGTCACCATCGAGGGAATAACAACACAGCTTCCGGACAGAAAAAGAATCTGAGCGAGCTGTGCGCCGCGCAGGTCGGAATACAGTAAAACTATCTTTTTAAGCACAAACGACGCTGCAATAACCGCCGCGAGAATAAGCGCCTTACACCATAAAAGCGCAGCAACCGAGGACATGTAATCAAATCCGCTGACTATATGAGCGATAACCGTCGGTAAATTCCAGAGCGCAAAAATACCGTACAAAAAAATACTGTAGTTCGCACTGTACTGTGACATGGCATGCGAATTTTCCGCCGCATAGCGGTAATAGTCGGTAAACCTGCCGCTTGCTACAGATTCGGCAAGCAGAACTCCGTTATCAAGCGTATCCGAATAGTCAGTATAAAAAAATATCAGAAACGATGTTAAAAGAACAGCCGCCGTCAAAAATATCTCCACAGATAATACGCCGCGGCCGACCTTTAA
>CALGZV010000393.1 GCA_937934385.1 uncultured Clostridia bacterium
TTGCAGCCTCATGTCCGCTGCCCATACCGTCACTTATAAGCATATACGAACGTCCGTCTGCACTGTCAAAATCAAGCGCACTGTCTCCGCACACGCTTTCATCCTTTTTTTCAAGCGATACCGAAGCCACTTCCATACTCAGCATTGGAGCTGAAGCCATAGTCATCGTTACATAATCCTCTTCAACATGAAATTCAGGCGGACTCAGTCTGCGCATACATATATTTTCACATGCATGCAAAATTTCGTCAGAGCTTACCCTTACTCTGCCCAGATCAACACCTCCCGCAACTATTCTGAGGCGGCGTTTTCCGAATACTGCAATATTGTTTGCATAAAAGTCCAAATATCCAACTGCATCACAAATCTTTTCAGACAGCTCACGGTCTATTTCATACTCTGAATCATCCTCCTTAGATGCATTTTCAAGTATTTTTGCAACAGATTCATAATCCATAGCAAAAATCTCAGTTTTATCACGCTCAGCTATTTTATGTTCAAGTCTGGCATAACGTAAATTTGCCTCCGATATAATATCTTCCGGAGATGCACATATTTTTTTTAGCATATCAGGAAGATCATCAGGTTCAAGCCTCCCGTTTTTGCGCAGCCGTCTCGCAAGAACATCCATTGCTTCCGCCATGGATTCGTAATTTTTATCAAAGCAAACTGCGTTGCTTGCACAATGACGGCAGCTTTTATCAAAAATCTCCGCGCAAAGCATTCGTGTTTCATATATTCCCGGTTTTTTAAATTGATTACTCAGCGTAGAACACAGCTGCGAAAGCGCAGAAAACGCCTCCGACACTGCCTCAATATGTTCTTTCGAATCAATACGTCTACCCTCCGAAACCGCTGCATCATTCGCAACCGAATCAGGCAAAGAAGACGTCCGGCATCCGACAGATATTTCCGGAAGTAATCCGAATTTGGCAAGCGGCGTAAGAATAACGGATGCAGCAACAATATCGGGCGCGACAGTACCGAGTGTTCCGATACCCCCAAGCCAAAGCTCCATTGCAACACCTGTCACCGAAGCCGCGGCTATTGAAGCTACCTTTCCTATCCCCATAAACAATCCGCTTGTAAGTCCTGCAACCGCAAATACAGGCGATTCTGCCGCTCCGCAGGCAAGTCCGCAAAAAAGTCCGATAATTCCGCCACGAAGTATACCTCCCGCCTGCGCTGCATATAATGTTATAAAAAATCCGACCACAGCGGAAGCAGAAAATCCGAAAAAGCTGAATGCCTTAAGCGAGCTTACGGCTATAAAAACCGCCGCACATATTCCGGCTTCATAATATACCGTAAAACGGCGGTCTTTGACCGTAAGACCGGTCAAAAGATAGCACGCAGCCGAAGCAGCAATCATTTGAAAAACCGTACCGAAAATATCAAAGTAAAGAAAGCCTCCGAAAATCACACGCAGCATCCCGCCGGCAAATGCACCGATCGCAGCGGCCGCGCAGCGAAGCCCTACAGGCTCAGAAAAATAATCCGGATCACTTCGAATCTTCATTATAATTCCGTCGGACTTAACTGTGCCTCCGCCCTGCTCTCTGTCTCCAAGAATATGCGCAAAAAGAATTCTTAAACCAAACGACACCGTCGACGATATTAAAATAGGAAACATCTCACTTCCCGATAAAACCGCCGCTAAAACCGTTCCCGCATAGACAAAAACAGCATGTCTTCGTACCGCGCAGATCAGCGCCGTTCCAAACGGATAGCTTCCCATCAATGATTGAGCGCCCCCTGAAAAAGCACCGAATACAAAAAATATTATGCATTTCAAAAGCTCTGTACGTCCGTGGATAAGACCGTTTATCAAGATCTTCCCGTAAGTACCCTTATCTGCTGCAGATTCCTTTGCATACACAGCAGCTTCCCCTCCAGCAACTCCTTTAATACGCGATACGATATCCTGAAAAGTATTTTTACGTTCCATGATTTTCTGCTTCCCTTTCTTTAAATAAGTTTTTTTGTAATGCAATTATAGCATTACTGCTCCGGTAAAGTTGTCGAAGAAAACAGGGCGGTTTATAGCTTTTTATGAATGCGATTCGTATTTATTCGCGGATAAGATTATTTCCGAAAAATATTATGCCGTACCGAATTTTAAATTAATACAGTCTGTGTTTTTTTGACGAACGATTCTCCTGTCCGATAGGAATATTTGCAGCACTGAATTACCGGAATCTGACATGCTTATACTATTAAATTTCAGGAACAATGATCTGATATTAATGCGTGATAAAAGCACTCAACTATATAAAAAGACCGCCTGTTGGCGGTCATAAGTATGTATTTCAGCGTATATAGATTATATTTTAGCAAGTATCTTTATTATATGTCCTGCAATAAGCAGACCGGCACATGCAGGAACATACGATATCGACGCAGGAACACGCGAGCTTATTGCCGGAAGTTCATCCGAAAAAAGCACATCAACATCGCTTATTCCGCGTTTACGCAGTTCAGTCCGCATTACCTTTGCGAGAGGGCAAGTACTCGTTTTTGATATATCGCAAATTCTGAAACGCGAAGGATCAAGCTTATTACCGGTACCCATACACGATATCACGGGAATACCGTACTTCTTTGAAGTCTCTATAATGCATAGCTTTGACGTGACCTTATCTATCGCATCCGCAATATAATCAGGAGAAAAAGAAGATATTATTTCAGGTATTGTTTTGCTGTCGGCAAACATATCATATACAGCAATTTCGGCATTCGGATTTATCTTTGACGCACGCTGCGCGGCAACCTCAGCCTTTTTATGTCCGACCGTCACGGTATCGGCTATTATCTGTCTGTTGATATTTGAATACGATACGGTATCAAAGTCCACTATACCTATCGCGCCTACCCCGGCGCGGACAAGTGCTTCAAGCACATATCCGCCGACTCCGCCGACTCCGAACAGCAATACGCGGCTGTTTTTCAGTCTTTCTACGGCTTCATCGCCTATCAGAGTTCTTTCACGCGAAAGGAAATCGTTTTCCGATTCGGTTTCAACCGATATACCGCATGCTTTATTTTGTATTACTTCGTCCATTTTCAAATCCTTTGACCGAATTCTTCTGAAAGTTCCGCAAGTCTTGCTTCAAGCTCATCTGTACGGAGCTTGTCTGCAATATAGGCGCGGCGGAGTAACGATGAAGGAATACATCCGTCATATTTATCGTACATAGGCGCTTCGCTTGGCGACACAAGCGTTCCCGCATCTATCCCAAGCGAGGCAAGTTCTGCCCAATGACGTACAAGTCCTTCGGCATCTCCCGATTCAAGCTTGAATGTCATATAACAGCACCCCTCAAAATCAACTCCCGAAAGTCCGAACTGAGCAGGCGTCGAACCTTTTATAAATCTTCTGAGCGTTCTGAATGAACGCGTTCCGAGCCACGGGAAAAGACACCACGTATATCCTCCGAGATGTACAAGCGAACGGGTAAGCATGCCTGTATTGCGGGCTACAGAACGCGCAGCCGCAAGGCGGTTTGCAGCATTCTTCTTCAGATACGGGTAAACTGTATCTTCTTCAAGTACGCGCCGCATACGCTGCATGATTTTTGTATGTATCTCGCCGTAGTCTCCCGGCCACTCTATCGTCATTTTTCCGTCAACACGTTTTACATAGATAAGCTTTCTCGCAAGATCAAGCTCCTCAACCTCCCATACCCGTCCGGCAAGTGCAAAACGGTCTCCGACAGGCGGCGGCGTAGTTATTGTTCCTATCTCATCCGAACCGCAACGCACAGTATAATCTTCACTGTCCTTAAAAACAGCATAAAACTTATAGCTTGCTGTAATGCGTTCTCCCTTAAGTCCGACAATAAGTTCTCCTTCTTCGGTAAGCTCAAGGTAATCATTTTTTATCATAGAGACAAGAAGCGCCTTATATTCCTCCTTTGATACATTTATAAAAGGAGGAAGCGACAGTATTCTTTCTGCCAGCGCCGCAGGGACAAGCGATCCCGTCGAAGAAAGCACAGAAAGTGTCTGATGAAACAGCAGG
This sequence comes from uncultured Clostridia bacterium, assembly GCA_937934385.1. Lineage (GTDB taxonomy): Bacteria > Bacillota > Clostridia > Oscillospirales > CAG-272 > UMGS911. The sequence continues at coordinate 4,022 of CALGZV010000393.1, forward strand.
CTGAGCGGCAGTTTTTTTACTGACGGAGGTTCGATAAACCGATCTTCAATATAAAGCTGAATGATCGCGATAGCCCGCAGCAACCCCCACGGAATAAGCTGAGGCAGCGGCGTATTCGGCACAGGCTCATCCTCGCGGAAAATCATCATCATTTCCGGAATTCCGTCACGTCTGCCGGAACGGCCGAGCCTTTGTAAAAAACTCGAGACCGATGACGGCGAATCCATCTGAACAACTCTTTCGAGCCGTCCTATATCTATTCCAAGCTCCATTGTTACCGTAGCACATGTAACAATATTCTCATCGTCATCTTTAAGTCGCAGCTCAGCTTCCTCGCGGAGCTGTGCCGATAAATTTCCATGATGTATAAGAAAACGGTCTGTATCACCGCGGAAACGTGCGATCTGACGGAGGGTAGCCGTAACATATTCCGTCTCTTCACGTGAATTTGAAAATACTATACTTTTTTTATTTTTTACACAATCGTAAAGATACTCATACCCCGGATCAATAAGCGCTTTCGAATTCTCATCCGACAAATTTTTACTGCCGGTTGCAGACCGTTCTGATTCATCAGATAAAGAACCTCCGCCCAAGCGTTTTGAGTCCGCAATATCTGTTTCCGAGCGCTCCGTAACTATAACTCCGGCTTCTTTTGATGCATCTTCTGAAGTCCGGATCTCTGCTTCACTGTCAGACGATTCTGACTTTGACGCGCATTCGCGTTGATCTTCGCCCGAATTATTGATATAAAAATGCTCAAGTCCTATGCGCCATGCAGTACGTGTGTCCTTAAAATACGGAGCGGAAGTCTTTCTTCCTGTCCCTGCGCCGAGCCACTGTGCAGCGCCTGAAAGATCGCCGATCGTTGCAGACAATCCTACGCGGCGCGGGACATGCCCTATAAGACGCTGAAGTCTTGAAAGCTGACATAAAATCTGATTTCCGCGATCAGAGCCTGTAAGTACATGTATCTCATCTATAACTATGAATTGAAGATCAGCAAAAAGGCGGGGAAGATCGTTTGACCGATTCATAAGCATGCTTTCAAGTGACTCAGGTGTTATCTGAAGTATTCCGCCCGGCGTTTTAAGCGCACGTGTTTTATGAGAGGCGGAGACATCTCCGTGCCAGTGAAATACAGGTATCCCGGAAAGATCGAGCAGCTCATCAAGCCGCAGGAACTGGTCGTTTATTAGGCTTTTGAGCGGCGCAACATAAATACAGCCGAAAGAGGTGAGCGGACTCTCAGACAGCATGGATATTATCGGAAAAAATGCAGCCTCTGTCTTTCCGGATGCTGTTGTAGACGAGAGAAGCAAATTGTTATCGGTATCGAATAGCACTCTTGCCGCTTCAAGCTGTACCGGGCGAAGCTCTTTCCAACCGTTTTTATATATATATTCCGCTATAAACGGAGCAAATCTATTAAATATATCCTCCATTTTTTACGTCCTCCTTTAAACCGATTCAAGTCAATTCCCTATTCAGCTTCTTAAAATGCCCTGAAAGGACTATATAGAATACACTTAAATCTATTAGCGGTATGTTACCGTAACTGCAAAGCCCCCGCAGTTTGTTCCGCTTATCTCATATTCAATATTCTTATCTGACGGAAGAGGAATCCTCGTTATCTCCCCATCGCCTGCAGGGACAAAATATACTTCATAACGTGTTCCCTTTTCCTCATTAAAGCCCAGGCGATCTTCAAAAGTGTGCGACCTTACAAGTTCTATATACTCTTCAAGACACAGGTCGTTTGAAGTCATATACCATGCGTGCGGTCTCCCCACATATCTGAAATGCCAATCCTCGCCGGTTATTCCGGTAATATGCATTTTTGAGCTGTCATATCTGCGTACAATACCGTATTCCCATGCGTGTTCGGTAATCCAGCTATACTCCGGAGCTTCGTTCAGCTTCATGGCAATTCCGTCATCTGTATAGACACTCATGTCAAATCCAAGTCCCGTATGATGCTCACTGCATCCCGGCGATGCGACATATTTTTTCGCATCTTCTATTCCGTATTGCTCAACACGTGCCGAATACAGATCAAGCTGTTCCTCATATGATCTTGCGCCGCTCACGACTATCAAATCATGCTTTCCGGATGCAGCTTCAAAATCGGCTGCCATACGGTTCAGCGCCTCAAGTGCCATTCGCTCAAGCGTTATTTTATCTGTGGATATTTTATATGATGAATTCTTTTCCGAATACACATTTACGATATCAGCAGACACGGGAAATTTATATTCATGCGATCCGTTGACAAGCACCAGTTCTCCGGACTGAGAAAGATCAGACCATATTTCCTTTATATTTTCAGACGGCTTTGCAGTCTGCTTTTCTGTCACAGCAGAAGTTCCATGCGATACACCGGCCTCATAGCCATTTGTTTCTGCAGCTTCAGTTTCTCGCGGGTTACCTGTAAATAGTCCGACAATATCAAAACCTTTATAAAGCGCTACAGCTGTAAAAAGCGCTGCAACAAGTATTACCAAAGTCATAATAACAGCAAGAACAAGATTAAGATCAGAGCGCTTACGCGTCTTTTTTTTCGGCTGATATTCCCGCGATGTACCGTCAGCTATTCTGCCCACAGTCTGATTTACATTGTTTCCTTCTTTAAAATATCTGTTTCCGTGTTCATTTTCGTTATAGTATCCGTTACCGCGTTCATTATATCCGTCTGCATTATATGAATTAAGAATATCACTGTCATTTATATCTGAATCCTTGTAAGCTTGTTCGGTATATTCTTCAGCATATTCATTTTCTGCTTCTGACTCATTTGTCAGATCATAACTGTCATCAGTATTTTCACCGCCGCGTCGGGCAACATTAAATTCAGCCGTATTTTCCGGATTGCTCTCTTCTTTATAAAGTTCAATATTGTCATCATCACGATATTCTTTGCTCATAAAATCATATTCCTTTCCTTCTGCTGCAAGGCACGCCGATATGGCTAAGACAAAATCTTTGCTGACAGATCAATAATATTTCTCTTTTAGAATATATTTCAACTCAAAGTAAGTAGAAACCGATCCTATATAGAAAAATCCGATCCAAGACGCATACATCTGCTTTAATTATAAATATACTATTCCCAAACAGTTCTTTTTATTCTTTTCAGGCAAGACAGAAAAATTTATTTTGCAAAACAGGGACCGTGCCGACAAAGTATGACACGGTCCCCTCTAAAGTTACGTTTGCGGTTCTCAGTTAGAAATACGATTCGCTATATCGTACAATTTTCTGAATTCCGCAAGCTTATTATCGCAGAAACGGTGCATGTCAGCAATCTGCTCTGCTGTATATTTAGCTTCAAGCTCACCCGGCTCAACCTTTCCTTTATAAAGGCGGTCGAGAGAAAGCGCATATCCAATATCCATTTCGGTAATCTTATCATTCTGCAGGCAGATAACAAGATTGCTCTTTCCGTCAAGAAGAGCATCAACAGCAGCCTCGCCCATACGCGCAGCAAGAACACGGTCGCGAAGTGTTGGCGAACAAGACGTGCAAATTTCGTTTCAATACCGGTACGTTCCTGAATACGTGCGGCAAGCTTTTCGCTGTACTGCTTATCTCCGGCAGCATCGAGCGGTATGCCCTCTGCTACCATAACAACAAAATTACGCTTTCCGCTTTCCTTGCATGCGATAAGCTTCCGCATAGCAGCTTCCTCATCAAAAGGAACCTCTTTGACAGCAATAGCGGTAGCGCCTGTAGCAATACCTGCCTCAAGAGCTATATATCCAGCTGCGCGTCCCATAACCTCAACAACATTGCAGCGCCTGTGAGACTCACATGTATCGCGGAGACGGTCAACCATCTGAATAACCGTATTCATTGCCGTGTCATATCCGATAGATTCATCGGTAGAGGTAATATCATTATCAATTGTTCCCGGAATGCCTATGCAGGGAATACCGTATCTTGTAAAGTCAGTAGCTCCGCGGAAAGTTCCGTCTCCGCCGATCGCTACAATACCGTCGATCTGATTATCTATGCATGTCTGCTTAGCTTTGAGAATTCCCTCTTCATGACGGAATTCGTCGCAGCGGTCGGACCAAAGCATTGTTCCGCCCTTATCAAGAATATTCGAAACATCGCGGTCGTGGAAAAGCTTAAGATTCTTATAAATAAGTCCTTTATAACCCTCATATATTCCGACTACCTCAACACCGTAAGACAGTGCAGCGCGCGTTACAGCGCGTACTGCGGCGTTCATTCCGGGTGCATCTCCTCCGGATGTAAGCACACCGATCCTTCTGAATTTTGCCATTGTATTTTCAACTCCCTTATGTAAATGCAATATATCACTATATCGTTAATATATATACTTTATTCTATATGTAATTTCAAGTTATTTTTGTAAATTTATTGTTTATTATTTCTTTTTTTCGGCAGACTTTGCTTGCTCAATGCGCTTACGCAGAGCAGACTGTCCGGAATATTTCTTATCGCTCTGTTCTATAGCGACATTCTCAGCAAGTTTTGCGATCTCACGCCTGCGCGCAAATTCTGCATCACGCCGTGCCGATATTTCAGCTTCCGTCTGTCTGCGCTTTTCCGCAAGCTTCTTTCTGCGTCTTACAGACATGATCTTAACGGCGCCGACAAAGCATCCCGCCGCAAGAATAACAGCACCGACAAGCACCGCGATAAGTACGATCCTTGTGATTTTGCTCATATCTTTTTTATAAACATCGACGCCTGACAGCCAAAGCGAGTAACTCTGATCGCTTTTGTTTCCGTCACCGTCTGCGATCCAGACTGTCATATGATCAAATCGCGTATGTTTAGATGTGACAGCAGAAATATCAAAGCTGACCGTTGTCCATGCACCCGTCGGTATCTCGGATGTTCCCTCGTATACATTATATCCCGGCACTCCGTCGAGCTTTCCGTCGGAAACAAGCCGAAACATGACTTTGACCGCCGATGTTGAAACAGATGCTTCCGCTTTTATATCAAAAGAAACAAACCGAACTCCCTCAAGATTAAGGCCATCATCGAAATTACGGCTTACGCCCATATATTCTCCGGAACCTGAACTTACAAGATCGGCATACATCGTGGAAGCTCTCCGGACCGACCCGTCGCGGTTTGTAAGTCCTGCCGCTTCGCGTATATCTATATATGAAGTATTTTCTGTCGGTTTGAACCCGAACAAATTCCCTTCTGTAAAATCAAAAAGGCTGTATTTCCCGTAACTCCGCGGGATCTCCGAACTTCCTGATGCAGAACAGGCCTCCACATTACGTACCGTATAATTGCTTATATTAAATCCCGGAACTGCTGCGTCCCAGCCTGAAAGTCCTGCAGCGCCGAGATATTTATTACTGAACTCAGCCGAACGCTGCGTATCAATATACCTGAACACATCATATATGGGCTTGGCGCTTCCCTGAATCTCATCTTCTCCGTCACCGTATCTCCAAAGTCCGAAGAAAACGCCGTTTTCATATCTGTTGTCAACATGCCTGTAATATATGACCGATTCTACGGCATCAAGCGCAGCGGCCTTATAGTATGCGTACGCGAATGCAGCCGCCTGCTTTTCAAGCGCTTCACTGTCGTCAGGTTCAGCACTGACTCCGAATTCGGCAATTGCAATACGGCGCGGACTTCCCCCGATAAGAAAATTTTCCTGACCGAGATATTCGCACAGCACCTCAATATTCGCCATAGTTATATAAGGCGTTGCAAATCCCGATATTGCCTTATCATCTTTCCATATCTCGGTCATATCATATTCGGAAGCATACGGATAAAATGCAACGTTCCATGGAATATCCCCTGCCTTTTCGGCAATTTTA
>CALGZV010000394.1 GCA_937934385.1 uncultured Clostridia bacterium
AAATATAGGCAGAAAGATAAATCAACGTAAAAAAAATAAGTAAAATTTCAAAAATTTACTTAACGCCGCAAACGTTATTCACTGTATCAACTTTTATCAGCGGAATATTGTTACTTACGGGTAAGATCGACAATGCTGGCATGTCGGTCTGTTGTATGGCTCTTTCTTTTAGCTTTCGGAAGTTTATATAATTTATCAAAGAAAGAAAAATAACCTTCGGATCACAGTTAGATAACGGGTGATCAAAAACTCATTTTACATTCCCGCCGCGGATTCTGTTCATGATAAATACCGAAATGGTAAACAGCGCAGGAAACAGCGCGGCAGTCAGGAATCCCCCTCCCATATCAAGCTGTGCGGATACAGCTCCGATAAGCCACGGTCCGAGCGTACATCCTATATCTCCAAACAGTGCAAGCCGTCCTGAAACAGCAGCGCCTCCGTGCGGATACAGTTCAGCGGCAAGCGCAAACGATCCTGGCCACATAAGCCCCGCCGCAAAACCCGTCAGGCTGCACGCTGCGAGACTGACAGCAGGAATCGGTGAGAGTGCCGCGGCAATATAACATACCGTGCAGGCAAAACCGCTGCACAGCATCGCGCTTCCGAGCGGTATACGGTCGCTGAATATTCCGTAAAGAGTTCTTGAAATACCCATAAAGAGCGCGTAAAGACACGGCCCGAGCATATCTCCGGCAAGCTTGGATATTCCGAGTCCCGTTTCGGCATACGCCGATATCCACTGCGTCATGCCCTGCTCGGCAGCTCCCCCGGCGGCGATAATAATAAGGAGAAGCACGAAATATCCGCGCGAGGGCTTGCGATTTGTAACATGAGCTTCGGGTTCTCCGTCCGAAAATCCCGAATCGGGAAGCGGTACGGTACAGAAAAGAACAAGATTCAGTGCGGGAACGACAGCCCATAATATCGGTATGAGCATCCACATCGCTTCATGTGTCAGAAAAAGCACTGCCTCGGTAAGTATTACAACCGAAACATGGCCTACGCAGGAAAATGAATGAAGAAAGCTCAGCTTCGCACGTACCGATCTGCCCTTTTGCGGTATTGCGTCTATGAGAGGATTGACAAAAACCTCTATCATTCCTGCGCCGATCTGTGCTGCTATGACCGCCGCCATAATTCTATAAC
>CALGZV010000395.1 GCA_937934385.1 uncultured Clostridia bacterium
CCGAAGGGAATGGGTAACCATGCAGCTATACTTACGGCGTACAACCGTCCTCTTATGGAAAAGCTCCGCGGTTTTCTTGAGGAGATCGGATATGTGGGATATGCAAACTTTGACATCAAATTCGACACGCGCGACGGCGAATACAAGCTTTTTGAGATAAATGTGCGTCAGGGACGCAGCAACTACTATGTTACCGCATCCGGCTGCAATATCGCGAAATATATCGTAGAGGACTATATTCTCGGCAGGAAAACGGAGACTTGCTATTTCTGCGACCGCCGTGCATACTGGAGCTATCTCCCCGAAAAGCTTGTTATGCGCTATGCGACCGAAGAGGAGCGGGATGCTATCCTTGCCTGCAAAAATGAAAAGACCGCTTTTTCGTCGATGCATTACGGAGTTGATACGTTTATGAATCCTCTGCGAAGCTTTTACATAGCTATGCATGAGCGCGGTCAGATAAAGAAGTTTGAGACATATTATCCGCCGGAGGCTGTCGGAAACTATAATAAGTGATACCATGCACCTACGAGGCTTAAATCTTTACCGGAAAGGGGTAACGGGATCAGCAATCTCCGTAAGCTTTCCCCTTAAAATGAGGGAGAAACTGACGAGTTTGCAACGCCAAGCTTTCCCCTTTGAGGGGAAAGTGTCGTGCGAAGCACGACGAATGAGGTGTAGCTTGCGACAGCAAGCGTTACATAGACTTTAAATCAGCAAAAATAACGGACACGGTATGCTATTGTGGATTTTCGGTATACATAATTCATAGGCCAAGAAAGGTATTTAATTCATGAAAATCAGTGAGCTTTTTCCTGCGGATATATACGGCAATATCGCCGGCGCCGCCCCGGACAGCGACATATCGGTGCTTACTGCCGATTCGCGCAGGGCGGGAAAGGAAAGTGTATTTGTCTGTATCAGGGGCGCTGCCGCGGACGGACATGAGTATGCGCCTGCGGCTTACCGCCGCGGATGCCGGGTATTCGTGTGTGAGTACCGTCCCGATATTCCTTCCGACGCGCTTGTGATCACCGTTCCGGATGCCAGACGCGCCGTTGCCGATCTTGCAGAGCGTTTTTACGGTTATCCCGCTTCGCAGCTGAAGCTTATAGGCATTACGGGAACAAAAGGGAAGAGTACCGTTGCCGAGTTTATATACCGCATTCTCTCGGACGCCGGATACAGCGCGGCGGTTATCGGGACCTGCGGAGTAAGATTCGGAAGCTTTTCCGGAAAGACCGACAATACCACGCCGGATGCGCTTGCGCTGGCGGAGCTTTTCGTACAGATGCGGGACAGCGGTGTTGAATATGTCGTTATGGAGGTATCATCGCAGGCGTTCAAGCTTGACCGTGTGTACGGACTTCATTTCGACTATGCGGTATTTACAAACCTTTCGCCCGACCATATAGGTCCGACAGAACATCCTGATTTTGAGGATTATGTCTCAAATAAGGCAAAGCTGTTCCGTGAGGCAAAGCACTGTGTGATAAATGCCGGCAGCCGGTATGCAAGCCGTATGGCGGACAGCGCGGGCAGCGCTGATATATCTTTTTACGGCATCGCGGAGCAGTGTACCGGAGTTTCCGGTACTAAACCGCTGTCTGAGGTCAGGTGGCTCGCAGAGTCTCCGGGAATATACAGCGCAGCCGGTGCGCACGGAATGGAATTCGACTGCTGCGGCGACACATACAGAGTAAAGATGCCGGGAATGTTCAGCGTCTGTAACGCGCTTGCGGCGATAGCGGTTTGCAGGGATATAGGGATCTTACCTGATCCTATATGCAGAACACTTTCGGAAATATCGGTTCCCGGCCGCTTTGAGACTATCGAGGCTCACGGAAGGACATTTGTAATCGACTATGCGCACAACGGAGTCAGCCTTGAAAGCTCGCTCAGCGTTCTGCGAAACTATACCGGAGGCAGGCTGATCGTTCTTTTCGGCTCTATAGGCGGACGCGCGCAGCTCAGGCGCAGGGAAATGGCTGAGGTTGCCGACAGGCTCGCGGATTTCTGCATTGTTACAAGCGACAATCCCGACCGTGAAGATCCCGACGCTATAATAGACGAGATATGTTTATACATAAAAAAAAGTCCCTTTATACGTATTTCAGACCGCGGTGAGGCGATACGCTACGCCGTTTCCCGCGCCGAGCGGGGAGATGTTGTGCTTCTCGCAGGAAAAGGACATGAGAACTATCAGCTTGTAAACGGAAAAAAGCTTCCGTTTTCGGAACGCGCTGTTATAGAAAAGGCGCTCGAGGAAGCATATCAGCCGGTGCTTTGATCTAATACATAGTTTTAAAAGCCGCTCAGAGCTTCTGAGCGGCTTTTTGACTTTTTAAGCCGGGGAGTACCGAGTACCTGCCCGCAATTTATAATTGCGCCTGACGGTTCGAGCCTTCTTCTGCTGCTTTTCTGAGTGCTTCGTCTATCTCTGGAAAATGTTTTTTTATCGCGATAGGTCGTCCGCCCTCTCCGGTAAAGCAGTTGCAGGAGCTTCCGACAACGACCGTTTCACCTGTTTTGACATTAGTCATTATATAGCTCAGAAACAGCTTTACTCCTGTGTATTTCTCGACGGATACTTCGATCTTGATCTCGTCGTCGTAGGTTGTTGTGCGTTTATACTCACATTCGACGGAAACGACCGGAGAAGTGAATCCGAGCTTTTCAAGGCTTGTCAGACCGAAGCCTATACTTCCGAGTACGAATTCGCGGGCTTCCTCCATCCATCTTATATAATTTGAATGGTGTGTAATGCCCATTCTGTCTGTCTCATAATAGTGTACCTTGTGATAGTAGCAATTTTCCATTTTCCGCGCCTTCTTCTGAAATTTTAAAAATTATGTTCATTTGTCAGCTCACCGAGGGTAGTTTCACCCCAACTGTAGTTCGTAAGATAGCTTCCCCTGAAAAGCTGAGAAAATTCTTCTTTTCCCGAAAGATAATCGTAAAGATCGCATCTTACCTTTTCGGTTACGATCCTGCGCTTGCCGTTTACCGATTCGACGATATCGGCTATTCCGTATTCTTCAAGCAGATTTTTCAGTCTGAGTGCGACCTTTCGGTAACGCGCGAGCGTCATTGAATCGACCGGATCGTTCTCCCAGAGAAATCCGATCGCTTCTTTTGACGATACATAACCGCCGCGATGGTCGACAAGCAGAGCGAAAAGCTCTTTTGACTTCTGGCTTCGGAACGCTATCGGCCTTTCATTCACAAACACATCGAAATATCCGAAAGTACGGATAAATATATTTCTTCCGCCCGGTATATCATGCCTGCCGTCGCTGTAAAGCATGACATGGCGGGTATTACCGCCGCTTTGTGCAGGTGAGCAGACAGCCTTTATAAGCCGCTTTTTTCCTGCTCTGATATCATAATACGAAAATTCGGATTCTCCGCTGTCGAGCAGCCGTCTGAAATCCTCGTATGTTATGCTGCTGTTCCTTATGAAGTTTTCTATAGAGCTGCCTTTTTGCATAAGCGAGAGCCATTCTTCTTTTGAAAATCCGAAGAAGTTGCACACATTGTCGCTTGCATACAGCGGCTTTACGTTTTCACCGTCGGTTACTTCAAATGCTGCGATCCCGTCCGTAAAATGCATAACGATGTCATGCATATTGCGGTTGATACTTTTCAGCGAACTGTTTTCGCTGCGGAGCAGGTCGGTTTCTCCGCTGTCTGCAATCTTTTTCGAACAGAACAGAACCGCGGAGTAGTCGATTTTCAGTATTATTCCCGTATTGGAAACGATCCTGCCGTCCTTAGATACTGTTTTGTAGCAGATCTGCGGAGGACTGTCGCTTTCGGCAGATTCGCCGCGGAACATTTCTGCAAAAAAATTACGCAGTCCCTCGCGGTCTTCCTCGATTACTTCGTCCAAGATCCAACCGTCGGTCGCATCCTCCATCTGCATAGGTATGCTTTGCAGAGAATCCGGAGATGCATTTCGCCGGTACAGGCATTTTACGGTATTGTTGGAAAGGTCGTATTCAAATATTTTGTCATATACGGCGGTAAGCGCTTTGAGATATCGGTTTGTCTCACCCGCCCGCTTCATATAGTATTTTTCTGTCATATCCATGCATATGCACCAGAATTCATCCTGTCCGGACTCTCCGCGGCATTTCATGACACAGCCGAAAAGATATGCCTTTGTACCGTCGCATCTGAATACGGTGAATTCTCCGATCGCAGGCTTGTTCTGGGTATAAACACGGTTGAGATAGAGCGCGACGCTTCGCCTGTTCTCCATCGGGATCATCAGATAGATATTACTTTTGTACAGATCGTAATAGTCTATCTCGCCGTCTTTAATTTTCGGAAACCTGAGTATTTCGAGAAGATTTTTGTTTGCATACGTGATCTTAGGCTGATTTTCGCAGGTGAAGGTAACAAGTCCGCACGGAGTGCTTTCGTTTATAAAATGCAGGTCGCCGGTATCTGTTTTAAGCGCGGTTATATCGGCGAGAACGGAGCAGCAGGTCATTATACCGCCGCGGCATTTCTCCGATGTGGAGGTATCTTTTACGTAGATTACGCTGCCGTCTTTTTTTACGAGACGGTATTCAAGTGACAGAGT
>CALGZV010000396.1 GCA_937934385.1 uncultured Clostridia bacterium
TTCGCGTTGCCGGATTGTTATGCGGTATTAACGTTAGTATGTTGATTTTGCTGCTGCGAAAGCAAAATATTCGTTTATTTTTGATTGATTATGCAATTTGTATATTCGGATCACCGTATATATTACGGTGATCCGTGATTTTTTGATATGCATAAATGATTTGATTTTGTGTTGCTCCGGAAAGTCTGAAATGAAATTAATACGGTGTTTTCGCGTTGCCGGATTGTTATGCGGTATTAACGTTAGTATGTTGATTTTGCCGCGAATGTATTTCGGAGAAAAAATATGAATGTTCTTGATTTTATTTGCCGGAATTTAAATATTTGTGTTTTGATTTTTCTTGTTTGGAATTTTGCCGTGTTTATACTGTACGGAGCGGATAAGCGGCGTGCAAAAAACGGCGGACGGAGGATAAGGGAAAGGACATTGATCGCAGCTGCGTTTCTGTTCGGCGGAATCGGAGCATGGCCCGGCATGTGCCTTTTCAGGCATAAGACGCATCATAAAAGCTTTGTATTATCGGTTCTGCCCGCCGCTTTTGTTCAGACCGTATTTATATTGTTCGTTGTCTTACGCTGCGGCATTATCTGAAACTCAGTGACATTTTACGAAACAAAAATGCTTTTTTGAAATCTGTCTTTAATAAAACAAAACAGAATCAATGTGATATAAACTGATATAATAAATTGATATCTGCAGGTATTTGTTGGTTAAATTCTGTTTTGAGAAAAATACTGAAAATTGAGTTTTTTTCAAAAAAGGTATTGACAAACGCAGTATAATGTGGTATCATAGTTAGGCTTTCAGGAGAAAGCAATAAGGCATGCGCCCGTAGCTCAGCGGATAGAGTACTCGGCTACGAACCGATTGGTCGGAGGTTCGAATCCTCTCGGGCGCGCCAGAAGATTGAGTCGCTGATAAGGCGGCTTTTTTCTTTGCTGCGGTGCTTTTAATTTGTTGGTTTATACAGATCGGCTTTGCTTGTTTGGATATTTATCCTGATTACGGGGGATATGTCGTGAAAGATATAATGAACAGTGCGGAAATAAAAAAAATAACTGCTGTAATTTCTCCGGATATTACAAGACGTCTGCAGCTTATATATAAGCCTTTAACAGTATCGACCAATACAGATGCGCGAGGTTTGGTGAATGCCGCATATGGCGGCAGAACACTGTATGCAGTAATTGCAGAAGCTCAGACAGACGGACGCGGAACACAGGGTCGCAGCTTTTATTCTCCGCAGGGAAGCGGCCTTTATATGAGTCTGCTTATTCCTTTCAGTGATTGCTGTGATAGACTGCCGCTTGCTACTCCCGCTGCTGCGGTCGGCGTTTGTAATGCTGTTTGTGCCGTCGGAACTGCTTTTAATACGGAAAAGAATCCGTCGGTAAAATGGGTGAATGATGTTTATTTAGGCGGAAAGAAAGTCTGCGGAATACTTACGGAGAGTGTTATGCAGGACGGCGGCATAGCGGCTGTAATTATAGGTATCGGTATTAACGTATATCCTCCTGACGGGAATTTTCCTGACGGACTTTCCGAAAGAGCAGGCGCTGTATTTACCGAGAGGATACAGGGATTGCGCAACAGACTTGCTGCAGAGGTGATATGCCGCGTTACGGATGCTGTATGCTTACGCGGTAAGCATGAGATAATCTCTCAGTACCGAAAGCGTTGCAGGACTATCGGATGTACCGTAGATGCCTTTATAGACGGATTGCCGGAAAGATGCACGGCTGAGGATATAACCGACGACTGTCATTTGCTTCTCAGACGGGCGGACGGCAGTACTTTTACGGTAATATCGTCTGCACAGCTTTTGCGTTATACTTAAAAATTATAATACCTATTGACATTTTAATATAAAATGATATAATAATATATACTGTTAGAAAATGTTTCTGCTTTTGAAAACTGACAGGAAGGATGTTTATGGAGCTTTTTAGTATATTTTTGTTGGCGCTGATCGGAGTAGCTGCTCTTATTTTTATAGTGCTTGCGGTAAAACTTACGCGTTTTGTCGGCAAAAATTCGGATAAAACTGTCGCAGATGTCGAACAGGAATTAAAAACAGGACTTACACATATATTCCTTGCAGGTACATATTTTTCGATACTCTGCCTTGTTTATATAATTGTATCCGTTTTTATGAGATAACTGCGCGCAGGCATTTTAACCGCACACATGTGCGGCTTTTCTTTTTATATCGTTTTCAGATCGGTATATAATATTTCGTTTGTCAAACTTTCCGTTATCTGCATTGTTTTTATTTTTATATTATTACGGAGACTTATATGGGAAAAAGAGAAAGAAATTATTCATATGATATCATACGCATTTTTGCGCTTTTCAGCGTTATTTCAGTTCACTTCTTTTTGAATTCGGGATTTTACAAAGAGCTTGTGTTCGGCAGGGAAATGCTTATCATGACGACTATGCGCTCTTTTTTTATGATATGCGTGCCTCTTTTTCTTATGCTCAGCGGAGCGCTTGTATATAGAAAAACTCTTGAGAAGAGGTATTATACAGGTATTATCAGTATTGTTGCGGTATATTTACTTGCGAGTATCGCCTGTGCCGTCTACCGGATCTCGGTCAGGGGCGATGAATTTACGGCGGCAAGCGCCGCTTTGGAGACATTGCAATTTAATATGGCTCCGTACGGCTGGTATGTCGAGATGTATATCGGTTTGTTTCTGCTGATACCGTTTCTTAACCTTATGTATAACACGCTAGGTACGAAGAAGAGAAAGCTTGCGCTTGTTGCGACACTGGTGGTTATTACTGCATTACCGACGGTTATCAATATACACCCTGTAGAGATAGGAGCGCATACTTACAGTAAGTTTGTAGGAGATTGGTGGTATCTTTTATATCCTGTAAGCTATTACATTATCGGAGCGTTTCTCGGCGAGTACAAGCCTAAGCTGCGCAGGATACCGTGTCTTTTACTTATCGTCACGGTAACGGCTGTTTACGGTTATTATATGTATTACAGGAGTAAGAATGAGTGGTTTATCGGCGGTTTCCTTTCGGAACACCGGTCGCTTCCGGTCATGGTACTTTCTGTACTTGTATTTATCTTCATTTCGGGATTTGATCTGTCTTCTGCGCCGCGGCCTGTCAGGAAGGTGCTTTCGGAGCTTTCAGGATGCTGTTACGGTGCGTATCTTGTGTCATTTATATTTGACGATATGTTTTACAAAACGCTTGACGAGCGCGTACCGAATATGACGGACAAGCTTAACTTTTTTCCTCATACGGTTCTGAGTGTATTTGTATGTTCGCTGCTTTTGTCGTATCTGATAAATATTGTATACAGATTGCTCGGCTTTGCAGCACGGACATTTATCCGTAAATTACGTAAACCGAGCTGCTGAAAAGTATAACAAAAAACGTACAGTATTCAATACTGTACGTTTTTTATCGTGAAACAACAATGCTCCGTGGTATCCGCCAGCAATCTATGATTGCTGGCAGGTGGAGCTTTCGTGATTAAATATCGGTTTATCTGATATGCAGTATGTCCGAAGTCTTTCCTTATATTTCGGGAATACTGATCTCAACTTCACGGCCGAGATCGCTTGAACGTACTATACCGTCGATGATAGCCTGATTCTTTATGATCTGGCTTGTAGGAACAGGCGCTTTGCCTCCGGTTTTTATTGCGTCGATAAATGAGCCGATCTTGCGGTCCCAGAGCGAACCATCCTGGGGAGAATCGCTAAGGATCGGAAGCACAGTTTCTACCGACTGTCCTGCGCACTCCTTATAGAGCGTCATAGGCCCGCCTACCGAGCCATTCCAGCAGTCTGTTGAAGGAATGCGGAGACCGCCCTTGGTTCCGAGGATTATTGTGTCTCCGGGCGTATTGATGTTCATTGCCCATGCAATACGGAAATCGACGACGACTCCGCCTTCGAGACGTATGAGTGCGCCTGCGAAATCGTCAACGCCGAATTTGGAAGCGATCATTTCGGGATTCTTGTTGTAGAAGCTGTATGTCTCAGGATCTTTTCCGAAGAAGTCGGTCTTGAAACCTGATACGGTCAGAGGCGTCGGATATCCGATAGCGTTCAGAACCATGTCGAGCGCATAGCATCCGATGTCGCCGAGTGCGCCGACTCCTGCGGTCTCGTCTTCAATAAATGTTGTTTTGTCGTCTCCTGCGGGAATTCCGCGGCGGCGTCCGCCTCCGGTCTGGATATAGTAAACATCTCCGAGTTCTCCGGATTCGACGATTCTTTTTATCTGCCGCATGTTTTTATCGAAGCGGGGCTGGAATCCGATGGTAAGGATCTTTCCGGTCTCTTTTTCGACACGCATCATTTCGACACATTCCTCAAGCGTTACTGCAAAAGGCTTTTCGAGCAGTACGTTTACGCCGTGCTTCATAGCGCATATTGTCGGAGCTGCGTGCTGACGGTTATATGTGCAGACAGAAACAGCATCGAGATGCTCTTTTTCAAGCATTTCTTCATGAGACGTATAGCAACGAACGTTATCTACGCCGTTAGCTTTGAAAAATTCTTCGGCTTTTCCGGGTATAATATCGCATCCGGCTACGATCTCAATATCGCCGACGTTTTTCGCGCGGTCTTTATAAGCCTCGATGTGTGCGAAAGCGATTCCTCCGGTACCTATGATACCTATACGAAGTTTTTTATTTTCCATAATGATTATCCGCCTTATATTAAAGAAGATTTTGTACGAGAATAATATAACATAATAAACCGGTGATGTCAAGAAAAAACAGACTTATAGGCAAAAACTTTTTTGGGGATATTCTGATGTGTTTTTGAGGCTTACGATTCTTTTATCATAAGATTACGGGCGATCGTTTTTCGTCCACGCCATGCGTATGCGCGCTCGGAAAATTCGGCTTCGGACATCTGTTCAAGTTCTGAAAGCGTCAGACTGTATCTAAGGGATTCCCGGAAAAACTGTACAGATGTTTCTTTTGCCCTGCTGTTCATAGGGCATACCGTCTGACATATATCGCAGCCCCATACGCAGTCGTTTTTACGTATCAGCTCGCATCCTTCGGTTGTAAGCCTGCCTTTTTTCTGCGTTAGTGATGAAAGGCAGAGCGACGGTGACGGACAGCTTGCCGTGCATGCGCCGCAGTGGATACATGAAGGCAGAGCAGAAATATTATTTTTACCCTGAAGCGACAAGGTTCGGGGGTCCACGCCCGCAATCTGTGATTGCGTCAGGCGGGTCGGGTTTTCATTCTCTTCCGATAAAATATTATTTCCGCTTTCCTGTTTTGATGAACCGTACCGTATATTTTTTTCGGGTTCGGACAGATTTTGACCGCTGTCGGCATCTGATGAGGTTTCAGCAGTGTCTGAAGCCTTAAGCTTTTCCGACAGATAAAGCTCTCCTATAAAAACATAGCTTCCGTATTCCTCTGTTATCAGAAGCTTATTATCTCCTATAACTCCGAGTCCTGCAAGAGCCGCCGCATGAACTTCGTCTATCGGAGAATGGTCTGAAAAGCCGTGTACTTCAATATTCGGAAATTCTGCGTTTAAAATGTTTTCGGCGCTGTCAAAAAGCTCTTTGAAAAATATATGATAGTCACGCGGAATCGCGTAAAGCGACAGATTTCTTTCTTGGTAACTGAGCGCATCTTCGCAGAGATACGGTACTGTGAATATAAGAGCGCCTGCGGCATATTCCGGAAGCAGATACGGCCGGAGGATACGGCACTGGTCTGTCGGTATATATGATACTGATGATGCTCCTGCATCTGCAAGCAGCTTTGCTGCTTTTTCAAAGCAGGGAAAGAGGGTGGATTTTCCTGACGGTTTATTTATTATCTTCATATTTTCAGTATATCATCCTCGGTTGACAAAATCAAGCAAATGTTGTAAAATATAAAAAACAATGTTTTAAAATAAGCTCAAGCTTATATTTCTTCTGAGAAAATAAATAGTAGAGCTGAATGGGGATTACCGCCGGTATCGGCATTGAAAGGAAAGAGATAATGGCAAAGGCTTCAACTGAAAATACAGAGACGGTAAAGGCATCGCCGGGCAAGGCACCGGCGTATGATAACCGCAGTATTTCCGCGTTAAAGGGAGCGGACCGTGTTCGCAAACGTCCTGCCGTAATCTTCGGATCGGACGGGCTTGAGGGCTGTGAACACTCGGTTTTTGAGATTTTATCCAATGCGGTCGACGAGGCGCGGGAGGGGTACGGCGATGAGATCGTAACTACCGTATATCTTGACAAATCTATAGAGGTAGAGGATCACGGACGCGGTGTTCCGCTCGGATACAATGAGCGGGAGGGACGGTATAACTGGGAGCTTATCTACTGCGAGCTGTATGCCGGAGGAAAATACGACAACAATTCCGAAAATTCAAGCTATGAATATTCGCTCGGACTTAACGGTCTCGGCGCCTGTGCTACACAGTACAGCTCCGAGTACATGAATGTAAAATCGTATGACGGTAAGTTTTTGCATGAGATATCGTTTGAAAAGGGAGAAGCGGTTACCGAACTGACCGAAACTCCTTTGCCGCGCGGACAGAAAAGAACCGGAACGGTTATACGCTGGAAACCTGATATTGAAGTGTTCACAGACATAAATATACCGGTTGACTATTATACAGAAATGCTCCGCAAGCAATCGGTCGTTAATTCCGGAGTTAAATTTATCCTGCGGGTTGAGCAGACTAACGGCGGCTTTTCCGAAAGAGAGTACTTTTACGAGAACGGAATTATAGATTATGTTTCTGAGCTTGCCGGAGAGAATACGCTCACTGCTCCGGTGCTTTGGAAAACAGAGACTATGGGACGCGACCGCGATGATAAAAAGGACTACAAGCTGAAAGCGGAGGTCTCTTTCTGCGTCTCGAATACGGTTAAAGTTATTGAGTATTATCATAACTCAAGCTTTCTTGAACACGGCGGATCGCCCGACCGTGCCGTCCGGAATGCGTTTGTATACGCTGTGGACAAGTATCTGAAAGCTAACGGTAAATATAATAAGAATGAGAGCAAGATAACGTTTGCCGACATTGAGGACTGTCTTGTGCTTGTTACAAACAGTTTTTCAACTGAGACGTCATATGCTAACCAGACGAAAAAGGCAATAACAAATACATTTATAGCTGAGGCGCTGACAAAATTTCTCCGCCATCAGCTTGAAGTATATTTCGCAGAACGCCCTGTCGAGGCTGACCGTTTTACCGCACAGGTGCTTGTAAACAAGCGCAGCCGTGAAAAAGCTGAGGTCACGCGTCTCGATCTTAAGAAAAAGCTGACAAGCAGTATGGATGTTGCGAACCGCGTTGAAAAGTTTGTCAATTGCCGTTCGAAGGATCCGTCGCGCCGCGAGCTTTATATAGTTGAGGGCGATTCGGCGCTTACTTCCGTAAAGCTCGGAAGAGACGCGGAATTTCAGGCTGTTATGCCTGTTCGGGGAAAGACGCTGAACTGTCAGAGCAGCTCCTATGATAAAATATTCAAGAGCGAAGTTATCCTCAATCTTCTCCGTGTTATCGGGTGCGGAGTCGAGATCAAAACCAAATCTAAAGATATGGTTCCTTTTGAGCTTGCATCGCTTCGCTGGAATAAAATTATAATCTGTACCGACGCCGATAAGGACGGATATCATATACGTACTCTCCTGCTGACGCTGTTTCACAGACTTCTTCCTACATTGCTGCGTGAGAAAAAGGTTTATATAGCGGAGTCTCCGCTTTATGAGATCGTGTGCCGCGACAAATCATATTTTGCATATGACGAGGCAGAAAAGGCGGAGATCATTAAAAATCTCGGAAATGCCAAGTATACCGTCAACCGTTCCAAAGGTCTCGGAGAGAATGAGCCTGAAATGATGCGTCAGACAACTATGGATCCTGCAACACGCAGACTGATATCCGTAACTCCGACCGACGAGGAATCAACCGACAGGATATTCGAAACGCTTCTCGGCGACGATATAACTGCGCGCAAGGCGTTTATAACCGAGTTCGGT
The DNA here is from genome assembly GCA_937934385.1 of uncultured Clostridia bacterium. Taxonomy (GTDB): domain Bacteria; phylum Bacillota; class Clostridia; order Oscillospirales; family CAG-272; genus UMGS911. The sequence goes on from CALGZV010000396.1 coordinate 7,997, forward strand.
CCGTACTATATAAACGAGATCGACCGATCGGGAGACGATCTTTGATCCGGTTTGACAGACAGATCAATTAAACTAATATCACATTTCTCTATGAATTTAAGCCGTTTTCTGTGCATACAGCAGTTCTGCACGGATAAGCGGCTTTTTTGCATGATTTTCGGATTGCAGTCAGAAAGATAAGTTATTTTCTATTTTTTTGAAAATCTTCTGAAAATCTCTTGAAAAAATTACAAAAAAGGTTTATAATTAAGGTATATTAAAATAAAATATAAAATGGGGGAATGTTTTTTGAAAGTTATTTCCCCTGACGATAAGCTTATGACAAATAATGAATATGGCCATGGATATCTGTATTATTTTTATGCATTTCCACCCTGTATTATTTGCACAGACTCATTGTCCTGATAGAGGGAGGCTCGTATATTTATAATGAATTGTAAAAAAATTTTCGGATTTCCCGAAAAAAAAGGCGCTGATAATTACGCCGTTTCCGTAATGCATAAGCTGTTCGGAAGCAGCTTTGTCGAACTCGGCGCGTATCGGGGAGAGAGGGACGAAAACGGAAAACCGTCGCTTTGCAACACTGTTACCGGTTACGGCGCTGTAAATGACGCGCTTGTCTATGCTTTTGTGCAGGACGGAAGCGATAACGGTGGTGCGGTCTCCGCAGTTTCTGCCCGCAAAATAGTATCTCTTATCGAAAGATCGTGTAAAGACGAGGCGCCGCTGGTCGGTTTTTTCGATAGCAGGGGCGCACAGATAGAGGACGGAATGTCGGCGCTTGCCGGATACGGCAGAATAATGCGCGCTGTTGCCGCGAAGCACGGTAACGGTCCGAGTATAGCTGTTATATCGGGGCATTGCACCGGAGGACTTGCGGTCATTGCCGAGATGTTTGATATCGTTATTGCGCTTGACGGAACGGATTTCTATCTTAATCCTACGTATATTGCCCGTGACGCTCTTGCAAAGCAGGGAATAGCTGCTCCGGAGATCGGAACTGCAGCCGCGGCGGCAATGCGCGGAGAGCTTTCGCTTGTATGCAATAATGTGGACGAAGCGATAGGGGCGGTTTCTGAGCTTATCGGATATATTGCGTATCCTGAGGGAGAAGCCTCCGATAGCTGCGACCGTACTACCGACAGTATTGCTGATATTATGTCAAAGCCGGAGTACGATGTTCATGCTGTAATAAAAGAGCTTTGCGATGACGGTGCATATTTTGAATGTAAGCCGGGATATGCCTCTGAGCTTATCACTGCTTTCGGACGTATATGCGGAGATACTGTTGCGATCGTTGCTTCAAATCCGGCACATCACGGGGGACACCTTTCGGAGCGCGCAGCAGGAAAGGCGTCGGCTTTTATGATAGTTGCAAGTCTTGTGAGAATACCTGTTGTTACGCTTGTAGACACCGTAGGTTTTGATACTACCGCACCTACTGAGCTTGAATGCACCGCATCGCGTATGGCTGAGCTTGCACTGCTTTATGCTGATACTCCGAATGCTCATATTACTGTGGTTACAGGCCGCGCGTACGGAACTGCATCTGTTATTCTCGGATCGCGTTCGCTCGGCGCTGATATATGTCTTGCTCTTGAGTACGCAGATATGAGTATTATAGATCCGAATACTGCTGTTCAGTTTATGTACGGAGATGAGATCGATTCATCTTTCGACCCTGAAAAGACACGCGCCGAGCGCATAGCAGAGTGGAAAGAAGCACATGCAGGAACTGCCGAGGCGGCAATGTACGGAGAGATAGACGATGTAATTCCGCATGCGGAGCTTCGCGCAAGGATCGCAGCCGCTGTCAAGGAATGCAAGTAAGACGCGGATAATACTTGCGTTATAATAACTGAAAGGATCTACCGTATAAAATGGATACGACTTTAATTACCGAAGCGGTCGGAAACGTCGCAGTATCGATCGACCGGAGCGTACCGATGTCAGAACGCATGATTACAGGACTTCAGACTATGCTGCTCGGACTCGGAACGGTATTTTCGGTGCTTATAATTATAATGGGCGTTCTGATGCTGTTCAAGCTGTTTTTCTATATAATACCGCAAAAACGTGCAAAGACGCAGAATGTTAATGAAACCGAGGCTGACGAAGCGGCGGAAGATGATGCCGTCACAGGTGATGACGGCGCGATCGTTGCTGCTATTACAGCCGCAGTTGCGGTCTGCTTAAGTAATGAAAATGCATCAGGCAGCGGAAATGAAAATCCTCCTGCATTCCGCGTCGTTAATTTCAGGCGCAGATACTGAGGCAGAATATAATTTTAAAATAAGGTGACGCATTTAACCGATCCGAAAGAAAGGATAATGATATATAATGAGAAAATTTAATGTTAATGTAAACGGTGTTTCTTATGAGGTCGAGATTGAGGAGGTCGATGCTGCACAGACATCTGCTCCTGCATCGGCACCGGCGGTAAAATCCGCTCCCGCGCCTGCCGCAAAGCAGTCCGCGGTATCGGGAACTGCCGTAAAGGCGCCTATGCCCGGCACTGTCGTAAAGGTAAATGTCAGGGAAGGGCAGGGCGTAAAGCGCGGAGATGTACTCTGTCTGCTTGAAGCTATGAAGATGGAAAACGAGATATGCGCTCCGTGCGACGGAACGGTATCAGGCGTAAGCGCTGTTCAGGGAGAAACTGTCGCGAGCGATGCGGTTCTTTTTACTATCGCGTAAGAATGCGTATGTGTCGATAAAATAAAGAATGGACTGATTACAAATGCTTGAAACAATACAAAAATTTCTTGAAACCACCGGCGTTGCATCGCTGTTGGAGAGCGGAACACCGGTCTGGAAATATCTTGTCATGTACGCGATAATAGGAGTTCTGTTTTATCTCGCGGTAGTGAAAAAATTTGAACCTCTGCTTCTGCTTCCGATCGCTTTCGGTATGCTTCTTGCAAATCTTCCCGGCGCGGAGCTGTTCCATATGAACTTTTTTCTTGAGGAGAGCCCCGATTTCGGGAAAATACTGCATGAGGGCGGACTGCTTGACCTGCTTTATATCGGAGTAAAACTCGGAATCTACCCGTCGCTTATATTTATGGGTGTGGGAGCGATGACAGATTTTACGCCCCTGATCGCAGATCCGAAATCGCTTCTTCTCGGCGCTGCAGCACAGTTCGGAGTGTTCGGAGCATTCATCGGAGCGCTTGCTATCGGCTT
>CALGZV010000397.1 GCA_937934385.1 uncultured Clostridia bacterium
AAAAATCGGTCAGTGTCAGTTCGATACTTTTATCTACTAAAGGCAACTTCGTTTTCCACATATCGCCTGTTCCGCATCCAAGTTCCAGTATTTTATTATTCGGAGATAGATTATAATTGGAAAATAACCAGTTACCAAAGCCCCATTTGTTTGTAGAATATTTCACATGAATAGATATTCTTGTATTGAGATTGTCTGCCGTATTGTATTGCTTTTGAACAGATTTATGTTGATTTAATGTTTCCATAGTACACCCCAATAAAACATATTTTAATTAATTTTCAAACAGAAACCACATATTGCATTAACCTTTTAAGCAATGGCATATTTTATTTTTCTATAACTCCGTATTAAATCAGTCAGTGCCTTTCTATAACCGCAAAATAGAACCCGTCGGTACGAAGATACGGAGGAAGCTCAGGATCGGGAAACAGCGTGCGCTCGGTCCTGACCGTATATCCGTCATGCTCCGCAATAAACCGAGCAACATTATCCTCGTTCTCACTGCGGCAGAGCGTGCATGTAGAATATACAAGCCTACCGCCTTTTTTCAGATACGCCGCGGCGTTGCAAAGTATTTTGTACTGAAGCTCCGGCAGCTCGGAATCCGAGACACGTGCAGCCGCACGGCTGCGCAGATCAGGCTTTTTTGCAAGCACTCCGTATCCGGAGCAGGGTACGTCGCATATAACGCGGTCGGCAGTCTGCGAAAGATCTTCACGAAATACAGCGCCGTCCGAACATTCGGTTTCTATAATCCCGATTCCGAGACGCTCCGCGCTTCCGCGTATAAGCTCAAGCTTATTTTCGTAAATATCAAAGCTTCTTATTCTTCCCTCTCCGCCCATAATCATTGCGGCAGACATGCTCTTTCCTCCGGGAGCGGAACACATGTCGATAACAGTATCTCCGGGACGGGGATCAAGCGCCTCTACGGACAGAGATGAAGCATCGTCCTGTACGGTACACGATCCGTCTGCGAGAACATCAAGAGATCCTACCGGAACCGAACAGCAGATCCTTATCCCGAATTTTGCCTCAGGCGACGGAACCGCTTCTATACCGTCCGCAGCAAGCTTACCGAGCAGCGTTTCTCTGTCGGTCTTCAGAGTATTGACGCGAAGTGTTACCGTCGGAGGCTCGTCCATTCCGCGAAGAATACGTTCTGTCTGAGCGTATCCGTACATCTCACACCACAGTCCGCACAGCTTTTCAGACACCGAATAACGAACCGACAGATACTTCACAGGCTCTTTTTCTGCGGAGGGAAACACAAGCTCCTCTCTTTTACGCAGAAAAGCTCTCAGGATCGCATTGACAAACGGTGCGGCACTTGCCGCGCGTTTTTTTATGAGCTTGACACTCTCATTACATGCCGCACTGTCAGGAATTTTATCCATATATATGATTTGGTAAAGTCCCATCCTGAGTGCAACTACGACCGACGGATCAAGCTTCTTTATCGGCTTTGACGAAAGCCTGGAAATGTAATAATCAAGTGTGAGCTGACGTTCCGTCACACCGTAAACGAGCGCGGTAAAAAAATCACGGTCATGGCCGGAAAGCCCGTGGCGTCGGATCGCAGTATCGACGGCTATATTTATAAAAGTGTCGCTCTGCTCAAATCTGAGCAATTCATTATACGCGGCTGCGCGCACATTTACATTCTGATTTTTTTCCTGATTCATCTTTGTTCTGCTTTCAGTAATTCACGAAAAATAAAATTTTGGGATCAATTAAAATTCGGAATGCAATAATGCATCCGCACGGAAACAGTAAAATTTATTTCTGACAGTTTCCGAAAACATCTCCTGCGAAAACACCTCTTCCGCGGATAAAATCGGCCGCAGCCATCTTCCTTTTTCCCTCAGGCAGAACACCCGTAATATCGAGCGTACCTTTTCCGCAGCTTACGGTAACCGTACCGCCGTCTGTATTCAGGACTGTACCGGGAAGTTCATGGCATACAGTCTCTTCATCGGATACAGACGAAGAGACTATTTTGATACGCTTTCCGCCGAGAATAGTCTGCGCAAGCGGAAAAGGCGACAGTCCGCGTATCATGTCGTGAAGCTCGCGCGCCGAGCGCGAGAAATCTATCATACAGTCTTCGCGCTCGATC
>CALGZV010000398.1 GCA_937934385.1 uncultured Clostridia bacterium
TGCAGGACGTCCGAAATGGGCGGTCGCATATAAATTTCCTCCCGAACAGCAAAATACTCTGTTAAAAGACATCACCGTTCAGGTGGGCCGCACCGGAGCGCTCACTCCGACGGCAGAACTCGAGCCTGTTCGTCTCGCAGGAACGACGGTCAGCCGCGCTACACTGCACAATATAGATTTTATAACCGAACGCGATATCCGCATCGGCGATACCGTTACTGTACAAAAAGCAGGGGATATTATCCCCGAGATCGTTTCTGTATGCCGCGAAATGCGGCCTGCCGGGGCCGTTCCTTACAATATGCCTGAATACTGTCCTTCATGCGGAGAACCCGTCAGCCGGGAACCCGGAACCGCTGCGGTTCTCTGTACCAATGCAGATTGTCCCGCACAGCTCGAACGTACACTTGTACATTTTGCATCGCGTGATGCAATGAGCATAGACGGAATGGGGCCTAAGGTAGTAAAACTGCTGATAGACAGCGGTCTTGTAAACGGGATAGCAGATCTTTATTCTCTGAAATCAGATGATCTCATTCCTCTTGACCGCATGGGAGAGACATCCGCCGCCAAGCTTATATCAGCTATCGACGCATCACGGGGACGGGGAGCCGCAAAGCTGATATATGCGCTCGGAATACGTCAGGTAGGAGCTTCTGCGGCAACAGCGCTTGCATCACATTTCGGAAGCGTTGAAGCGCTTGCGCAGGCAACAACCGATGAGCTTGTGTCAGTAGAAGATATCGGGGAGATAACAGCGCAGAACATCTCCTGCTTTTTCTCGCACCCGAAATCAAAGGAACTGATCGCCGAACTTAAAGCTGCCGGAGTCCGGACCGACGCCGACAAGATTCAAAAAGCGGGCGCTTCGCTTGACGGACTGACATTTGTACTGACAGGAACACTTCCGACCATGACGAGAAGCGAAGCTTCGGCGCTTATCGAGCGCTTCGGCGGAAAAACCTCCTCGGCTGTATCGGCAAGCACCGACTACCTTGTAGCAGGCGACAAAGCAGGAAGCAAGCTTGCAAAAGCGGAAAAACTCGGCGTAAAAATACTGACCGAAAGCGAACTTATCGAGCTGGCAAACAACCACTCATAAAGCGCTTAAGCAGTAAATTTTTCCATAGAAGCTTATGCATGCACCGCAGTACAGACGGTGCATGCAAATCATTACAATATATATACATATAAATAGTGAAAACGAAAGGAAGCATAATGCTGATAGATAAAGTAAAGGTACACGTCAAGGCAGGGGACGGCGGCAACGGCGCCGTCTCTTTCAGACGCGAAAAATATGTTTCTCACGGCGGACCTGACGGCGGAGACGGCGGAACCGGAGGAAATATAGTCATTACTATAGATGAAGGTACAAACACTCTGCTCGACTACAAGAGCCGCCGCAAGTTCGCAGCACAAAACGGAGGCTCCGGAGGAGGAGCCAAATTCCACGGCGCAAACGGAGCGGATACTGTTCTTCCCGTTCCTCCCGGAACTGTCATCAAGGACGCGGAAAGCGGTCTTGTTATCAAAGATATGTCAGATTGCGACCGGTATATCCTCTGCCGGGGTGGAAGAGGCGGTTGGGGAAACCGTCATTTTGCAACACCGACAAGACGCACACCCCGCTTTGCCAAAAGCGGCCTCAAGGGAGAGGAACGCGACGTCATATTTGAACTCAAAATGATCGCCGACGTCGGTCTTATCGGATTTCCGAGCGTCGGAAAATCTACGATCCTTTCGGTGATCTCAGCGGCAAAGCCGAAAATAGCGGATTATCCTTTTACAACGCTCTCACCGAATCTCGGAGTCGTACGCGTTCCCGGAGGAGACAGCTTTGTCGCGGCGGATATTCCCGGTCTGATCGAAGGCGCGGCAGACGGCGCAGGACTCGGACATTCCTTTCTGAGACATATCGAGCGCTGCCGTATGCTTCTGCATGTCGTGGATATATCCGGCATGACCGGACGCGATCCCATCGAAGACATTAAAACGATAAATGCAGAACTGAAAAAATTCAGTCCGGCACTCGCAGAGCTGCCTCA
>CALGZV010000399.1 GCA_937934385.1 uncultured Clostridia bacterium
GGTAGTAAAATCATCCGGATGTAAATGAATAATAACTGTTCTTCCTATAATTTCAGGCACGGTAAACCGATCGGTAAGACAAACCGATAAAGCCCTGCCGTCAGCTCCGAACAGCGGCGGCAAATCTCCGGCATGGTACGGATGCATACAATCATCCGGATTATAATGCATACCTGTATCTGCAAAAGCATCATCTGCATTTCCTGTGCAGCTTCCACCGCTGTGAATATGGAAAGCAAATATGGGACTGTTACATGCCCCGGAACCTTTCGGCAAACCGATAATCTCCGCACGTACAATTACACCGCGCCGTAGTTGATAAAATAATACTCTGCCGTGAATATCAGGATATTTTTCACTTCCGTTAACAAACGCAACCGCATCAGCACGTCTGCGGAATACCGAGTAAAAATCTCTGAAATGATTCATATGTCACACCTCGTAAATTTGTTATTTATTACATTATATGATATGCGGAAAAAGCAATATTGGTATATTGTTATAATTTCTTACATTTTATTAAATTTGCAGAACAGAATACAAACAATAATTTCCGCAGTAAATATACTTTTCTTATATAATATATGCCAGTTTATATTAAAAAAGAAAAATTTATTGCGCTCAAAATGTTGACAAGTCAACATCAGTGTTGTATAATAGTAAAAATCAAAAAGTGAGGTATTTAAAAAATGACTCATGAAAGGTTTTTATTATTTACCCATACAATAGAATCGTTTCACAAAACAATTCAACGCATTAAAAACGGTTATGCGTTTTTTTCTGTTAAAAGCATTCATCTGTTTTGGCTGTGCGAGCTTCTTAAAAGTCCCGAAGGACTGACGCCGTCAATGCTTGCAAAAGAAGTCAGCATTGACCGCTCACTTGTTTCCCGCGAAATATCATATCTTAAAAAATGCGGTTATGTCGAATTCGAGCCTACTCTCAAGAGAAATTACAATACTCCTATAAAGCTTACGGAAAAAGGCAGGCTTGCCGCACAGCAGATCAACGAAGAAGCGCTCGGAATACAGGATCGGGCAGACAGCGGTATAAGCGATGACGAACTCAAAACCTTTTATACAGTTTCTCAAAAAATCTTGAAAAATCTCTCAAATATTAATCCTTCCAAAGAAAAAAGCAAAGGTATTTCTACATTTTTTAAACGGTCAAAGGAGCAATCAAAATGAAGAAACAAAATTATCCTTATTATACATATATGCCCGAATATATTAATTTCAGGGATATGGTTAAACAAACGACCGAAAAATTCTCTGACGATATTGTATTCTCATATCGCAACAGACACAGCGATCCTGCGCCTACATGTGTTACATATGCGGAACTTGCTTCACATATAAAAGCAATCGGAACTCAGGCACTGGCGGAAGGATTCGGAAAAGCACACATTGCGGTTATCGGGAAACTGTCTTACAATTGGATCTCCGTATATTTTTCTGTACTTTCCATAGGTGCAGTCCTCGTTCCTCTTGACCGAGACTGGACCGAAGAGGATCTCGGTTCAACACTTTCAAAAGCAGAATGCACCGTACTTTTCTGTGACGATGACATACGCGAAAAAGGAGAAAAAGCAGCCGCAAGCTCCGGAATCGCCAACATAATTTTTCTCGGCGGAAAAGAAGGACAGACGCTTGAATCCTTCCGTAAAAAAGGAGAAGCGCTCGTTGCCGGCGGAGATAATTCTTTCGATACTGCCGAAATCGATCCTCATGCACTTGCAGAGCTTGTATTCACATCGGGAACCACAGGAAAAGGCAAGGGCGTAATGCTCTCTCAAAAAGCTCTTTTGAGCAACCTGCACGGAGCCTTCTCTATTTTAAAGATAAGTAAAAAAACAATAAGTGTTCTTCCTCCTCACCATACATACGGATCTACCATAAGCCTTTTATCAGGATACTGCAACGGAACAAATGCATATATATCAAGCGGACTCCGGTTCTTTTTGAGCGAGCTGGCGGAACAAAAACCCGAACATATGATCCTCGTTCCTCTTTATATGGAGACTTTCTACCGCAGAATATGGGCAACAGCTAAAAAAAGCGGCAAGGAAAATCTTCTGAAAAAAATGATAAAGGTAAGCAATGCGCTCCGCAAAACAGGTATCGATATGCGTAAAGCGTTCTTCGGGAAAAGTGTATTATCAGTATTCGGAGGCGAACTGAAAACTATCGTCTGCGGAGGAGCGCCGCTGAGCCAGGAAATAATAGATGCATTTGACGATTTCGGTATTCAGGTTCTGAACGGATACGGTATCACCGAATGTTCTCCCCTGATCTCTGCAAACCGACTCTTATATACAGTTCCGAATTCTGTAGGTATACCGATTCCCGAAGAAGAAATATTTATTGATAATCCTAACGAAGACGGAGAAGGCGAAATATGTATAAGAGGACCTCACGTCATGCTCGGATACTTTAAAGACGAGGAAGCGACGAAACAGGCGATTGACGAAAACGGATTCTTCCATACCGGCGATATCGGAAAATTGGAGAAGGACGCGATATGCATTACCGGACGAGTAAAAAATCTCATTATTCTTTCCAACGGCAAAAATGTGTATCCCGAAGAGATAGAATCCGCACTTTCAACAATCCCCGGCATTACCGATGTTGTAGTATACGAAGGCATAAGCAAGCGTGGTCCTGCAAACAATGCGATTGTTGCCGAGATATATCCCGACAAAGAATACCTCGGACAAAATTCCGTAACAAACTTTTCGGAATATTTTTCAGAGCATGTCAATAACTATAACCGCCATGCCGTACCGTATAAAAAGATCGGTGTTGTACGCATAAGAGAAGATGAATTCCCGAAAAATACTCTCCGTAAAATTATGCGTTTCAAAATTGACAAAACAATAGACTGAGTTATTAAAATAAGTTAAAAGAAAAACGTGATTCTGAAATGAATCACGTTTTTTCTTATGTTCCTCTCTCTTTATCTGACGTTAACCGTGCTTTCTTACCTGCCGTACTGACAAATCCGATAAGCTGCCCGGACAAAACAACCGTAAGCAATGAATAAACTATTTTTCTTATATCAATATATGTCAAAGACAGAATAAGCACTATAATATCACTGAGAAAATACACAATCCGGATATCCGCACCGGATATTTTTACTATACTCATAGCCAGCGCATCGTCTCCGCTCGGCGCACCGCCTGACCTCACGCACAAGCCGACGCCTGCACCTACAAATAAAGCACCCAAAACCGCAGCTGCAAGAGACATACCGGCAATTTCCGGATATATACGCGGAAACAGTTCAAACAAAGCGTAAAACGCAGAAAAACTAAATCCGGAAACCACTGAATACAAAATAAATTTTCTGCCAAGCACACGAAATCCGAAAATATAACATAAAGAATTCAAAATAAAGCCCGAAACAGCAGGAGATATACCAAGCCAATGCTGCAAAAGCAATGTCATACCGAGAATTCCTCCCTCGGTCACTCCGGACAGAGAATGTATATTATAAAGACCGAACGCGAGTACCGCACTCCCT
>CALGZV010000400.1 GCA_937934385.1 uncultured Clostridia bacterium
GGTTACCGTTCCGTCGGTGTCAACGCTTGAATATGCTGCGTACTGAATGCGGTAATCCTCGATATGTCTTGCCTTAAGATTGTCATATCCGATAAGTTCAGCCGCGGTAAGCATTCCGGAAACTCTCGGACGAACATCTTCATAGTCAAGCTTTTTGGTCGGATCCTCTTCGAGGAATACGCGTGGAGATATCTTGTAGTTTGTATCTGTGCAGAAATATATAACTGCATAGGATGCGCCCTCAACTCTGATAGCATCCTTTTCGCCGGTTACCGTTCCGTCGGTGTCAACGCTTGAATATGCTGCGTACTGAATGCGGTAAAAATTCATCTGACCGTGCATAACAGCGCGGTTGCCGTCGATCTCAATATTAGCCGTACGTCCGCCTCCGTCACCGGGCTCTCTGTCATAATCACGGACAAACGGTATCGTAGGACGGTATGTAAAATTCAATGCTCCCGGCTTCGAAGCGGTAAGACGCACCGCCAGTACTTTATCCGGATACGATGCAAAATACTCTCTTTCGTATGTGATACCGTCACATACATAATGAACGGTAGATACCGCATTGTCAACGCTGAGCTTACGTTCGTATTCGCTGACATTCTCATGTCCGAGTTCGATATAAAGCTCTGCGAAGTTTGTAAGACCGCCCCTCCAGCCCTGTGTGACAACAGAGTTCTGGGTGATCTGAATACGCTCACGGTCAGTTCTGCCGAAAATATTGGCTCCGATGTATCCGTTACCGATCGGTATTGAATACGTTTCCCAACCGTCTATACTGTCCTCAGCAGGAGAAAAATAGCGTGTTGATAATTCTTTCATACTTATTGCTTTTAACCTTTCTGCGGAGCAGCTGCATCCGCAATGTTTTATAATTTTAAAGATATCCGCATCAGACAGATATCCAAAGCAAAGTATACCACATGCAATCATATATTGTCAAGAAAAATACGGCTATTTATCCTGCCGTTTCCTCAACTTTTTAACCGGCGCATACATTTCTGTTGATTTTTGATTCCGTATATGATATAATAACCTCACGGCGTAAGCAAAAGCCTTGCTATGCAAATCTTTTGACGCCTGAGAGAACATTGAATGTCTAAAAGAAAAACGACAGACAATGCCGTTTTGACGCAGCAAGCTGCGTACCATGGCTTACGCCTTGCTTTTATAATTTAACCGCTAAGAAAAGCAGTCAGTACCAAATCTATATTAGTCTTTATTGGAGAAGATCAATGGAACTATACAAGATAAATAATGATATGACTTATACTATAAGTCCTTATGTGAATCGTAACATCTTTTTAAAAACCGAACCCGAAAATGCGCCCTTGCCAACATATGAAGACAGCAAAGACAGATTGCCGAAACCCATTTGGGACGGTCACGCAGACGCCATAGAATGCCATGATTACGCATGGAAAATTGCATTCAGCAACCTGAGACAGGCAAATCCGGAAGCCGGATTTGTATCAAATTTCATTGATACAGCATTCAACGGTTTTCTTTTCATGTGGGATTCTTCGTTCATTGTAATGTTTGGAAAATACGGCTCTCAGATATTTAATTTTCAAAAAACACTTGACAATTTCTATTCCCGTCAACACCTCGACGGCTTCATTTGCCGTGAAATATGCGAAAGCGAAAACGGAGAGCATTTCAGCAGACACGATCCGTCCGGAACCGGACCTAATATAATGCCGTGGTCCGAGTGGGAATCCTACCTTCAGACAGGCGACAAAGAACGTCTCTCACGTATTTTTGATCCTCTCATGGCTTATCATCTTTGGCTTAAGGAAAACCACACATGGCGCGACGGAACCTATTGGAGTACAGGCTGGGGATGCGGCATGGACAATCAGCCAAGATTGCCCCAGGGTTATAATGTAGCTTCATCGCACGGACATATGGTATGGATGGACGCATGCGCGCATCAGATAATTTCCGCTAAAATGCTTATCCGCACCGCAGAGATCATCGGTCGGTCGGACGATCCTTCAGTCAAAGAGCTGAAAAACGAGGTCGAAAAACTTTCGGATTTTATCAACAATAAGCTTTGGAGCGAAGACGACGCATATTATTACGATATGTACAGAGACGGACAGTTAAGCGGAGTCAAAACTATAGGCGCATACTGGGCGCTTCTTGCAGATATAGTTCCCGCAGACCGACTTGACCGTTTTGTCGCCCATCTTGACAATCCAGCCGAATTCAAACGTCCTCACCGTATTCCATCCCTGTCTGCCGATCATCCTCAATATGATCCTAAAGGAGATTATTGGAACGGTTCCGTGTGGGCTCCCACTAACTATATGGTACTCAAAGGACTCGACCGTTACGGATATCAAAAGCTTATATACGATATCGCATGCAGCAATATTGAGCATGTCGTTAATGTATACAAGAAATCCGGAACGATTTGGGAAAATTACGCCCCCGAAACCGCCGACCGCGGTTCGATAGCACGTGATAAATTCATCGGTTGGTCAGGTCTGTTCCCGATAAGTATAATGTATGAATACGTATTCGGAATCCGTCCTTATGCGCAGGACAACAAGATCATATGGTATGTAAACCGTACGGAACGCCATGGAATCGAAAGATATCCGCTCGGAAACAATACCGTAGATCTCATATGCGAAAAAAGAGCAGACATCAATGAAAAACCGCGCATAACAGTAAAATCGGACGTGCAAATAACAGTAGAAGTACATTGGGGTGACGGAAACA
>CALGZV010000401.1 GCA_937934385.1 uncultured Clostridia bacterium
GTTCAGAATTCCGGAGAAGATATTGATATAAATCTCAAGGGGACTATCCGTATTACTGAAAAGTACGGGATACAGAAGTCAATAAAAAGCATTCTGTTTATTGCTTCCGCCAGCGCGTCGACAGGAGCTGAATTTCCGGAGTATGTTGCAAGTAAGGGCGGTATGGTCGCATATATGAAAAGTACGGCGCTTCGTGTGGCTCAGTACGGCGCAACAGCGAACAGCCTTTCTCCCGGAGGCGTAATAACTCCGCTGAATCAGCACATACTCGACGATCCGAAGCTCTGGCAAGCGGTCATGAATGAAACGCTTTTGCCGAAATGGGCTTCTGTCGGGGAGATAGCCGAATGGGCGTATTTTATGACCGTAATTAACCGTTCGATGACTGCACAGGATCTTCTTATTGATAACGGAGAGACTGCAAAATCGAATTTTATATGGTAAAGATATGATGATTCTTCACGGCGATGTACGTTAAAGCGCGTACGCCGCCGTGTTTTTGCGTAATACAACTAAAAGAAAGATGTTTCCCGCCTCTATAGACGGCGGGTTCCGCTTACTTTTTTCCGTGAGAGTATAATCTCCCGCTGAAAACACTCGATGACAGGGCTTTGTCCTTTATTGAAATTATGATACTTAGCTTGTTTGAAGAATGCTTTTGGCATGCTTCTTCGCCATGGGAATCGGGTACGGAAAAATGAACCGAAGGTTGTTTTTTTATGTCTTTTTTTGATTGACAGGGTAGTAATAAGATGCTATAATAACCTCACGGCATTAGCAAAAGTCTTGCAGAGCAAGGCCTTTTGATGCCTGAGAGAACATTGAATGGCTAAATCACGGCTTCGCCGTCCCGCGCCTTGCGGTGCTGCTGCGTTTCACGCAGCGATTTATGATATAATAACCTCACGGCGTTTCCAAAAGTCTTGTAAACCAAGCCGTTTGACGCCTGACAAAACATTGTATGGCTAAAAGCATAACAGAAATGCCGTTTTTCTGCAGCGAAGCTTCGTACCAAGGCTTATGCTTTTATGATATAATAATTTCCGGATAACATACTGATATAGCATTAAAGAGTAAACGCCCCGATTACAAACAAAAAATTCAAATAAAATTTTTTTTTTTGGTGTAGGCTTTAGCACAATTCAATCGTAATATACCCAGACGCCTAGGAGTCAGACAAAGGAGAAAAGACGGTATTATGCTTTCACTCTATCTTTCTGCTGTAAATACAGACGAAGAAAAAGATAAAATAACATACATATACGAAAATTGTTATTCCTATATGGCATATAACGCAAGTAAATACCTGAAGAACAAACAGGATATTGAAGATATCGTACATGATTCAATAATCAAAATTATTAATCATCTTGAAATGGTAGACATAGACAATCCTGTAAAAGTAAAGGCCTTTTGCGGTATAGTTTGTAAAAACAAGGCTATTGATTTTCTGAGATTAAAGGAAAATCAAAAAATTTCTACTAACGAAGATGAAATGATCAGATTCGTTGATTACGACAATCCGGAAGATATTGTAATTACAAAGGATACTTACAATACAGTAATGAATGCAATAAATTCCCTTAACGAAAAATACAGGGATGTTTGCATATTAAAATACGTAAACCAGTTAAAAGAACGCGAAATTGCAGAAATTCTCAACATTTCTCCTAAAAATGTAAACGTCAGAATTTTCAGAGGTAAGCAATTATTACGCGAAGCACTTAGAAAGGAAGGTATGCATGTATAGCCCCGATCATATCAATGATGACATCTTTGATAGTATACTTACGTCAGCATTTAACGATTATATAAATAAGCAGATAGAAAACGAACCGACAGACGATGAGCTTGCAGAAAAATATCCGATACCTAAAAATGGATTAAAACGGATACTTAAAGCCATAAAAGAGCAAAAGTACCATCGTCCTATGTACATTGTATATCTTCAGCGCGTGGCAGTTACCGTCCTTATACTTGCAGCAACTGTGTTCAGTCTCCTGATGTCCAACAGCAAAATACGCGCCGCAGTAGCCGACGTTATTATAGAATGGTATAACACACATATAAAAATTGAATTTACAAGCGATCCGTCAGATGACACCGAAACAACTCCAATCAGTGAATATTCTCTGCAGATCGGATATATTCCTGAAGGGTTTGAATTAGTTGATACAATTGATTATGAAAATCATTTTAAATCATATACATATACGATGAATGATCAATACATACAGATAGAATTTAATAAAACAAACTTTTCAAATTATTTGTTAGATTCAGAAATATATAAATTTGATAGCTTAGTTATAAATGAACTATCCGGATATATTTTCTCAGATAACAATGATACAATAACATATACAAGCATTATTTGGGGAAATGAATTATTTACTATAACACTCGATACACCTCTAGATTCCCAAGAATCAATAAAAATAGCTCAAAATATTAAAATAAGTAAATGATAAAAAAATATAAAAAGATGTAGTAAAATATCATTAATAATCGTTTATATTTTTCATCTTGGAATTATAAAATAAAAAATATAAAAAATGGGTAAAATTTTATGTCTAATATTAAATCAAAATTCATTGCTATAGTTCTTAGTATTGCAACATTGTCTTCAATTGCTGTTCTCCCTTTTTACGCAATAGATAATATTGAATCAAATAGCAATACAGAAATCGTTCTTAATGAATCTGGAATTACTCCATATTGGGATAACGCACGTATGGTTACACTCACATTTGATCGTGCAAACTCCAATTTTCTTGTAAAACTAACCATTACAGGACGTGAGGGAACAACATACAAAAACGGAACTATATCTATTACATGCTTAACGCTTCCCTTAGCTCCTATACTTTTTACAGGACTGTCGGGATCAAGTAGTTTGTTTTCATTCGTAGACAATTCAAAGCCCGCTACAGTGTCAGGTACATACAGAGTTTCTTTCTCGATTGACGCTGTCAGAAACGGAGTTACTGAAAAAATATCCGATTATAAAGATCTGACATTCTGATAATCTCTCACTTAATTTTTTTATAAAGCTTACTTTCGATGCGGACAAGCATTTTACAGCACCGTACAACATTAACTTATTTGTAAATAGAGAAGATCGTGTTAAATTTTATATTACTTTTTAATAAACTGACATTCTTATTTGCAACATAGTTTTTACTCATTAGCACGTATTTTCTATTTAAATAAATTGCATTTTGCAATCATAAAAGAGCCCCGTAAAAACGGGGCTTTTTTATTATAGGAATTTTTTTACTTTTTTTCAAATAATTTCAACTTTTTTCGATTTTTTTGTAATAAATTCGACTACTTATGCGTTTATGTATAACAATACAGAGCAGCTTATTTAGTAATAAGAAATAAATAAAAATTCTTATAACATTTTCAGCCGTTTTTGTACACTTCATTAACTCGATTGATATGAAACAATCTAAGAACTGTAATCCATTGAGGTATGGCATAATAGTGAAAATTTATGCTATTTTCATAATATTACAGTGATGACCGACGCATGCAGTATATTAAAAAAAGTATATCTTTAAAACCCAGACATGCCGTTTAGGAATAAAACGAATACGGTTTAAAAAATACTTCCCTTTTTAATTAAATATCGCAGTTTATAGGTTCTGAATCCGAAAAAGTAATATCTTTATTATGTTCTTTTTACAATAAGTACTTTTCGTAAATCGGCGCCTGCTCGGCTCTTCTGTATTCCGGAAATGTCAGGAGGTGAAGCAAGACGCATCTCATGGTTTACGCTCTTTATTTTGTTCTTGTCAATAAATATAACAAAATTAAAAAAGAGGTAATTAGCCATGAACAAAATGGACGAAAACAAATTTAAAGAATTTTTACACGATCATATTCTTCAGACAGTATGTGAAGAAAAGCTGACTATAGAAGCGGTTTCGCAAAAACTCAAAATTGAGCCGAGGACGTTCAATTACATGAAATCAGGTGAAACAATGTTCAACTCTGCAACTTTGCTTCTTTATCTTGGAGTTTTCTGCGACGAAGAAGATAAGCTGCATAAATTTCTTGAAAAAGTAAAAGAAATTATTGATGAAATTTCAAAATCAGATGATGAATAAACTCTGATCGGACATCATACAAATACATATCATTCGAAAAAAATAATTTTTGTTGTTAAACACGTCTAAAAATACTTTTTGTCGGCAAAGCTATGCATGATAAGTAATTTTTATAGCCTAATTTCGCCATATATTACAAATTTGTATTGACAAATCACTCATTGTAGCTTATAATACAATAAGTGATACCGCGTTTAACGCGAAAATTATACAGAAAAAGGTATAGCTTAAAAAATAACCTAAAAGAAAGGATAACAATTATGAACAAAACAGAACTTATTAATGCAGTTGCAGAAACAGCGCAGCTCAGCAAAAAAGATGCTGCAAACGCTGTAGCGGCAGTTTTTGATTCTATCACCGACGCTATGGTAAAGGGCGATAAGGTTCAGCTTATCGGTTTCGGAACCTTTGAAACCCGCGACCGCGGAGAAAGAACCGGAAAGAATCCCCGCACAGGCGAGGAAGTAAAAATTGCAGCATGCAAAAATCCCGCTTTTAAAGCCGGAAAAGCTCTTAAAGACGCTGTAAATAAGTAATTTATTATCCGCCGGAGAAAACGTTCTCCGGCGGATTTATTTCTTTCACAAATATTCTGAATCAAAATTACCCCGGATAAGATATGCAATATCATTTCTCATACAGCACCGATAACAATATTAAAGAAATTCGTATTATATATAAGATAATATCTGTTTTTTGACATTTCATCCTGCAATAACAGAAGCAGTCATATTGCTGATATCTGCAGCTTATATAATACTTGCCGTACAAAGAGACCGTTTTTTAAATAATACCTATTGAAAAAAAGTTCAAACTGTGATACACTATATCTGATTAGGATTGCAGTACCGAAAGCCTTATTTTTATGTCACATAACTGTTTTGCCGCTCAGCGGCTGATATGGAGATAATTGATAAACTTATGAAGATCATAGTTGTAGGATGCGGAAAGATAGGCAGAACTATCCTTGAAGGCCTTGTTGCTGAAGGGCATGACCTTGTTGCCGTAGATTCAGATCCCGATGTGATAAATTCAATAACGAATATATCCGACGTTATCGGAGTATGCGGAAACGGAGCAGATTGCCTTGTACTCAGGGAAGCCGGAATTGAAAGCGCGGACATGTTCATCGCCTCCTCCGGTTCCGATGAGCTTAATATGCTCAGCTGCTTTATCGCCGGCAAAATGGGCAACGTAAAAACTATAGCGAGAATACGAAATCCCGAATACAATGAAAAAAGTCTCGGATTTCTTAAACAGCATCTCGGGCTTTCAATGTCCATAAATCCCGAATTTTTTGCCGCCAAGGAGCTTTTTGATATTCTGAAGCTTCCGTCTGCGGTAAAAATCGAGAGCTTTGCAAGAAGGGCTTTCGAAATGATAGAACTTATCCTCAAAGAGAATTCCGAAATGTGCGGCGTCACGCTTTCCGAACTGCGCGACAAGCTCGACGCGAAATTTCTTATATGTGTTGTTCAGCGTGAAGACGAGGTATATATTCCGGACGGAAATTTCTCTCTGCGCGCAGGCGACAAGATCGGCCTCACCGCAACTCCTGCAGAAATAATCAAACTGCTGCGTAAAATAGGCGTCCTACGCAAAAAATCAAAAAACGTCATGATACTCGGCGGCAGCCGAACTGCCTACTATCTTGCCAAAATGCTCGGCACTATCGGTACGTCTGTAAAAATAATCGAGCAGGATAAAAATGTCTGCAAGGAACTTTGCGACAAGCTTCCCAACACAACCATCAAAACGGAGACGGCGCACAGCAGGAGCTGCTTCTCGAAGAAGGCATAAGATCAATGGACGCCGTTGTCTCGCTTACGGGCATCGACGAAGAAAATATTCTTTTCTCATTCTTTGCAAGTTCTCAGAACGTGCCGAAAGTTATTTCTAAAGTAAACAAACAGGAGCTTGAATCTATCGCAGGAAAGCTCGGACTCGACTGCATAATCTCACCTAAAAGAACAATAACGGATTTTATAGTAAGATATGCAAGAGCGCTCGAAAACTCCAACGGCAGCAACGTAGAAACCTTATACAAGCTTATGGACGGAAGAGCCGAAGCGGTCGAATTTATTGCAAACAACGAACCGCGCGTCACCGGAATACCGCTACGGGTACTCAAGCTCAAACGCAATATTCTGATATCAGTAATAATCCGCGACCGCAAGCCGATAATCCCTACAGGTGAAGATATGATTCTGCCTGGAGATCATATCGTGGTTATCGCCGCAGGAAGAAGATTGCAGGATCTGACCGACATTATTGCATAAACACCGCACAATAGACATGAAAACCGCAGGACGTTGTATACAAAATCAGTTTTCAGTATGAATGGAGACAAATCTGTAATATGAATCGCAGAATGGTTTTCCGTATGGTAGGACGGATCATCGAGCTTGAAGCTGTTATGCTGCTTCTGCCGCTTACCGTTGCACTTATATACGGAGAGTGGAATATTGCGCGCGCGTTTCTGATAACAGCGCTTATTGCCGGAGCAGGCGGAATTCTTATGACTGTCACCTTTCCGCCGCGCGACAATGTTATATTTGCAAAAGAAGGCTTTATGATCGTAGCGCTTGCATGGCTTCTGCTGTCGGCAATCGGAGCGCTTCCGTTTGTCATTAGCAAAGAGATCCCGTCGTTTTGCGATGCGTTTTTTGAAACAGTCAGCGGATTTACGACTACAGGTGCATCAATACTTAATAATGTCGAGCTTCTCAGTCACGGAAATCTGTTTTGGCGAAGCTTCACACACTGGATAGGCGGAATGGGAGTCCTT
>CALGZV010000402.1 GCA_937934385.1 uncultured Clostridia bacterium
GGGTCTTTGAAATGTATGCAGACGGTAAGAATGTTACAGAAATAACAAAACAGCTTAATGCAGAGGGATGTAAAACTTCACGGGGCGTTGCATTCAATAAAAATTCTCTGAGAACAATGTTGCAGAACAAAAGATATATTGGCATATACACCTATAAAGGGCATGAATTTCCCGATAAAATGCCAACAATCATATCAGATGAACTGTTTAACAAAGTAACCGATATTATGAATAAAAACAGAAAAGCTCCGGCAAGGCACAAAGCCAAAGTTGAATATTTACTGACTACCAAACTATTCTGTGGAAACTGCAAAGAAATGATGACAGGATTTTCGGGTACCGCCAAAAGTCAAAAGGTATATCGGTATTACATATGTAACGGTTCAAAAAAGAAGCTATGCAGTAAAAAAATTATTGGAAAGGACTACATTGAAGATTTAGTTATCCATGAATGCAGAAAGATATTAACAGGTAAGAACATTCAAAAAATAGCGGCTGAAATTGTTGCGATCTGTGAATTAGAAAAAGACACCGCAAATTTGAAACGTCTGAAAAAATGCTTGCAGATAACGAAAGAAAGCACAGAAATGCAATGGATGCAATTTTAGATTGTGACGAGGAAAGCATTCGTAAAAATCTATACGCAGTCATTCCGAAATTGGAAAGTGAGCAGGAAGAGCTGAAAAAGCAGATAGCTATTGAAGGAGCAAAGACCCCTGTTTTGACTGTTGATGGAATAGCATTCTTTTTGAATGGACTGAAAAAAGGCAATATCAACGATATGAAATACCGTAAGACATTAATCAGCGTTTTTGTAAACCGAATTTATCTGTATGATGATAGAATGACGATTATTTTCAATTCAGGGGATGAGCCGGTAACCCTGACAGATCTGTTATTATCAGAAATAGAAACAGAGCATAAACAAAACGAATTTTGTTTATGCTCTGGAATGGTGGAGGCGAGGGGAGTCGAACCCCTGTCCGAAAATCTATCCTACAGGCTTTCTTCGGGTGAAGCCGGTTTTATTTTATATCCTGAAGATGTCTGAATCGGCAAAAGACAAAATCGGACAGCCTTTTTTTGCGTGACTGTCAGAAAGGCTAACTCGCAGTTCACGTTCACCACTCAGTGACGCCCGGACCGAAGCCGTGGTACTCATCGGCAGGACGCGCAGCACTTAGGCAGCGACAGCTAAATTATCGTTAGCGTTTAATTTTAAATCGGTATATTTTAAAGAGATAGATACCATTCTCTACCCGCTTACCTGTTCTCAAAATCCCCGTCGAAACCTTTACGCCCCCATATTTTAAAAATTGCAATTTATATCAATCGTATGATGCCTTTGAACGGCTTTTCATGTAACGTTCCATTTCGCGGTCAGCCTGCTCAGCAGCCGCGGTATCCCGCTTATCATAAATCTTTTTACCTCTGCAAAGTGCAACGGTTACCTTTACGTTTGCGCCGGAAAAGTGCAGATCTGTTGGCACAAGCGTATATCCCTGTTTGGCGGTCAGTCCGAACAGCTTCAGTATCTCGCGTTTGTGCAGAAGAAGTTTTCGCGTGCGGAGCGGATCGTGATTGAAAATATTGCCTTTTTCATAAGGACTTATATGCATTCCGTAGACAAACAGCTCGCCGTTTTTTATTGAACAATATGAATCCTTAAGATTCACCTGACCAGCGCGTATGCTTTTGACTTCTGTACCGGAGAGCGAGATGCCGGCTTCATAGGTGTCTTCGATAAAATAATCGTGATGAGCTTTTCTGTTTTGAACTATTATTTTTCCGCTACTTTTTTTCTCTGACATGAATACCGCACCTCTCTTTCTGCATATTGCGTCATTACTGTTTTTAGTATATCACACAGCGGTAAAAAAGTCAAGATAAAACACCTCGACATTACTCGTCAGAGAATGGCAGTTATTAGAATAAAACATACATCTGTGATGGATATCACAGATGTATGTTTTGAATTACGGGTTTTGAGGGGCAGAAGGAAGAAATTCTTCTGCTATATGATCCTTTGCGAAGCTTACCATATCGTAATGTGTAAATCTCTCAAAATTCTGCGCTCCGTGTGTTTGACACAGATTGTCTGTGTAGTCGGACAGATAGTAAATCCTAAAGCCGTCTCTTTTTGTGCTGTAATGGCATACAGTCGGAGTGCAGATCACGTTTTCGATGTTTATTTCCGGAGTTTCATTTTCCGAACTTATAACTATATCAAACGAAAGGATACCGCCGACTGCATTTTTTGCATAATACATGCCGGAAAGAAAGTTTCCGAGTGAGTAAGCAACTAAGGTTTTTCTTCCTCCGGCGCTTTCTACCCATTCGATCGGCTGTAGAACATGCGCTCCCGATCCGATTATTACATCAGCTCCGTTTGAGGCAAGAAGTGAAGCGAGCATCTGTTGGTTTTCAGAAACTTCAAAGCTGTTTTCAGTTCCCCAGTGCATTACTGCTATAACAAAATCGGCGTTTTGGCTTGCAAGTGCAGTCTGCTTTTCTATATCGGCTGTGTCTATATACGGAATATAGGTGCCGTCCGATACGCTGTGTTTTTTTGCGGTTTTATTTGTATAGTATACAAATGCTATCCGTATTCCGTCGTGATCTATGATCCGGATATTATTCAGGTCGTCAGCGTTTTCATATGCTCCGAGTATAAATGTACCTTTGTCTGAAAAATATTTTTCGGTAGCCGCAAGCCCTTCTGTTCCGCAGTCGAGCATATGGTCGGTTGCGAGGTTTACAATATCGAATCCGAGATCTACAACGGCATCTCCCATTTCCGAAGGCACGTTGTATGACGGATAATATGAGTAGCTGCCGGTACCGGGCATCAGGCTTACCTGATTTATAAGGGAGATATCTGCCGATTTTATCTGCTCTGAAACTGTTTGATACATAGGAGAAAAATCAAATTCCGATTCGGAAGAATTATCCGCAGCGTCTTTTGCAACGCTTTCATGGCAAATATTATCTCCGACAGCGAGAAAGCTTATCTTCTGATTTCCGTGTGTGTATTCTGTTCGGGATATGCTGTCAGGTGTGACTGTATTTTCTGCTAAATATTCCGGAGACTCAGCTCTTGTCTCGGACAAATTGATACTTTCGTCTGCGCTTGCAGTATCAAAACGGTCTACTATATCTCCGTTTTCTTTGTATTTAAGGTCAGATATACTTTCTGCACATGAACATGAGAGTATAACAGTTAAAACAGCCAAAAGATATGCAACTGCTCTTTTTATTCCTTTAAATAATATCTTTTTTTCCGTCATAAGGTTATACTGTCCGACACTTCCTCAGATATTATCGGCTGATCTTTCTTTTCTGAAGCTGCGGAACCGGTGCTTTCGGTATCCGCTTTTTCGTTATGTATATCCTTGCTTACGTCATTATCGGAAGTCGGAGTGACGGGGATATCATCGGTATCGTCAACGTCAAGAGAAGGGAAGAATTCGGGGCCTCCTGTCAGAGACGGAGATTGCAGCGGAATATGTTTAAGAGGATCATATGAAAATTTTCTGCATGAATAATTGCAGCCCACAACGCCTTTAATATCGCAGAGCATTGTATCGGAATCGAACAGACTGTGAGCGCTTACACAAAAACGGCAGATTTCAGGAAGATCGCGATCATTTTTTTTCGACCTTTTTGACATACGGTATTTGGGTTTGAAAATTATGAATTTGCTTTCCGAATCCGCAGTCTTATATTTATTTTCTTTATTTTTACGGAATGCCATAGAGTTTTTACCTCCGTGATTTTCGGTTTTTGATTAAAAAATACTTAACCAATTATATTATACATCATATTTCGGCTTTTTTCCATAGATTTTTATTATTTTTTTACTTTTATATTATACCTGTTATTTTCATAAGAATAAATGTAATGGCAGGACATATGAAAGACTGCAATATTTTTCCTGAAATATAATATTTCATACGTATTCCACAGCCTTCTGTTACTGCCGAAGTCTGAAAAAGTACAGAAAATCCCGACCATCCTACAGCAAATGCAGATATCAGTGCTGCACTTACGGTTCCGGTTTCAGAAGCACATCGGATTCCGGCAGTTATTTCAGCGGCGGAAACGATGACTGCCTGTACCGTAAGAGGTATATTTCCTATGCGTGATAAAAATAATTGAAGAAATTCTGATATGACTGCAAAAAATACAATAAATGCACATATTGTCAGCATCGAAATTGCTGCAGATGAAACCGAACGTACAAAGGCGCTTGCGTAAGATATATCTGATGTTATTGAGTTTTTACAGCAGCATTCTCTTACCGTATTCTTTTTTCTCATCAAAATACCGCATATTACGGCTGAAATTATTTCTGCAATATACAGTATAATTCCTATGCGCCGATCTCCGAGGAGTCCTGCGCCTATACCCCCTATTAAAAAAGCAGGACCGGTATTGCTGCAAAAGGCGAGTGCGCGGGAGGCGCTGTCACTGTCACATTTTTTATTGCGTACAAGCTCTGCGGCTGTCATTGCGCCTGCGGGATATCCTGAAATCAGTCCGATGATAAAAGCGGGAGCAAGTTCTCCGCTGATTCCGAACATTGCGCCGAAAGGCTTCCGGAGAATTTTTCCTATTGTATCTGCTGTACCCGATGCTGTTATATACGATGAAATAACAAGAAACGGAAACAGAGAGGGTATTACGGTAGATACGCACACTCCGAGTGCGGAAGAAACAGCTCCGGCGGCGGTGTCTGACATTATGATAAGCACAGGTACAGCCAGGAGCGGAAGAAACGGCATTACGTGTAAAAACGACCGCAGTGCTGATTTTAAAATTTTTCCTGTTATTTTTTCTTTGCAGGAATTGCGGATAATATTTGTGTTATTTATTTAGATCACCCCGCATAAACTGTATTGCATACACATTATATTTTAAGAAATGACAGAAGATTACATAACGGATGAAAAAATCTGTTTCGAAAGGCATCGGTGACGTAATATGAATAAGAAAAAAAAAGTTATGGGCGGATCATCTAAATGTTCCGGAAACACAGATAAATGTACTGCTGAATGCAAACAGTCATTTTTACGTAAGCTGCTTATTTCTTCGGAGCTTCCGCCGGGAGCGGATCCGTTTTCCTCTGAAACTGTGATAACTATAAGTGACAATATGTCTCTTACGGTAAGTGCCTGTAAGAAAATAATGCTGTATAGAGACGATATTATACGTATGTGTGTCGGCAGATATATTATGGAGCTGCGCGGACAGGGAATGACTCTCCGAAACCGGTTTGACCGCAGTCTTGA
>CALGZV010000403.1 GCA_937934385.1 uncultured Clostridia bacterium
AGGCGGGAGATCTCTCTCAGGAAATAATGCTTAATCTGCTGAAATCGTCAGCTAAGAACACCGAAACAGACAATCCGGACGGTTTTGTTTATACGGTATGCAGATATACTTTTGCAGGATATCTGCGTAAAAAATACCGTCAAAACAAATACGAAGGTATATGCATTGACAATGCGGCCTTTATTCCATCCGATGAAAGTGTTGAAAATTCGGTAGAGCTGTCAATGATGAAGGAACGGCTTATGCGCGAAATAAGCAGACTCGCAAAAATCCACAGAGATATTACAGTGATGTTTTATTTTGAAAACATCAGTACTGCTGAAATCGCCGAAAAGCTCGGTCTGTCCGGAGGAACAGTACGTTGGTATCTCGGAGAATCACGAAAAAAACTTAAGGAGGGTATTGATATGAACGAAAATTTGAGTTTTAACCCCATAAGAATGTGGGCAGGACACGACGGATACGCCGAAGATATGAATATGAAGGGTTTAGGAAAAGATCCTCTGGTAACGAATATAGCATGGGCATGTTATAAAGACGCGCTTACTGTCGAGGAAATATCCCGCAAAACAGGTGTTGCCGCTGTTTATCTGGAATATCATATAAATCAGCTCGTTAAAATGGATTATCTGAAAAAAAACAGGCAACAAATACCGTACAAACTTCTATATTTAATCGGTTGAATTAGCCGATAAACACTACGAATATATCGCAAACAACGCAGAAGCGATTACTCAACGATCGCTTGAAGCTTTGAAGTCAAGACTTAACGAAATATTATCCATAGGTTTTATGGGTAACGATATTGATAGAGATAGACTCATTTGGGCATTCTACGGCGATATGATGTATACGGCAGTCAATACATATCTCAGCACAATAACAGAAAACGGCCGCAAATACAAAGACATTTCAAGACCGATGAGAGCTGACGGCAGCGAGCATTGGGTATGTGCAGGACTTGTACCGGATAAAGGCTATGAATCAAAAATTTCAAAAAAAGCTGCTGAGTTCAAAAGCCTATGTCTGAACGGGAACGGGATAAAGATACGCGAAAGCGAAACCGCACGGTCCATTCAATTTGATTACGGAACTGCATGGAGAGAATTCAGTACAGATGAAATTTGTGAGCTTTGCCACATTAGAGAATCAATTCTTTCGGGTTGCGAAATGAACAGTCATGACAAATTGATTGCCGCTAAAATGGCAAAAGACGGCTATATTATTATGCAAAACGAAATTCCTCACATGAACATTCCCTTTATGACAGCCTCCGAACACGACGCTTACAGCAATATCATAAATGAAATTATCACCGACCTCGGAGACAATTTCCTTGCAGAATATATAACCGGTTCGGGAAAGCTTGCAGAATCCGATATACCTGAATATCTCGACAGTGATCTAAGACTTTATTTCAAATATCATATTATCAGTATGTGGGATTTTTTCCACATGGCAAATTACAAAAAAATGCTTAAATTACCCGAAGACCTGAATCATTCAGGCTTCGCCACTATGGTATGGCTCAAATAAGATAACACAAAATGTGCTCTAATAAACAAACTGCCATGTACAGTAACATTTTAAATGCCTGTACATGGCAGTTCTTTCATTGACGATATATCAAAATCATCCGCCGTATATATCTATAATGATCTCATTTTTCATATATTCGTAATATCCGAGCGGATCGGTAAGCGCACCGTTTTTACGCACCTCAAAGTGAAGATGATTTCCCCCGGAATTACCTGTGTTACCTACACTGGCTATCGTATCGCCGCGCGAAACAGTATCGCCTTCAGAGACAAACAGCTTGGTACAGTGAGCATACAACGTCGCATACCCGTTTCCGTGGCTGACTATAACATAATTTCCGTAACTCGAATGTTTTCTTGCTGTTATAACAGTTCCGCTCTGTGCCACTCTGATAGCCGTACCGGCAGGAGCCGGAATATCAATACCGCGATGAGGAACATCGCCCGGACGCTCATAAAGGAATGTCGTACTTACAAGACGTCTTTCCGCTATCGGCCAAAGAAGATCAATCGAACCGCTGACAGGAGGCTGAGGAGGCGACGGAGGCTCTGTCTCCGGTTCTGTCTGCGGCTCAGTAACTGCTGTCGAAGGAGGATTCGGTGTCTGATCATTATTCTGAGCAGCTTTTCTAGATTCTTCTGCCAATCGCTCGCTCTCGGCAATGCGGATACTCTCAGCCACTCTCCGGCTCTCGGCGGCTCTGCTTTCTGCCGCAAGGCGCTCGCGTTCCTCACGCTCCGCTATCTCGCGGAGCTGCGCTTCGATTTCGGCATTCAGCTCGTCTTCTTTTTCCCGAGCCTCGCTGCGGAAGCGGTTATATGCATCCATATCAGACTGAAGCGCCGAAATATAATTTTCGGATTCAGTTCTCAGCGCAGAAAGTCTGTCGCTGTCTTCTTTAAGAGATTTTGCAATATCAAGCTGTTCTGAGCGAAGTATATCCAAAGATTCTTTCTGAACCAGAAAGTCAGAAACGTCGCTTTTAAGCTCATCCATTACGTCGTTCTGATATTTGATCATAGAACCGAGACGGTCGACACTTTCGAGAAAGTCAGTAAATGAATCGGATGACAAAGCAATCTCCAACGGATTAGTGCTTCCGTAAAGCTGCATGATCCTGAGCCAATTCTTAAAAGAGCCGTATTTATCTTCAATATCAGCTTCAAGGCCGGAAATCACATTTACGGTATCGTCGATCTCACTGTTATACAAAGATATAAGCTCATTTGTTTTTACAATTTTCTCGGTAATTATCTCTATTTCACTGTCTATCTGAGCTTTCTGTTCGAGAAGGCTGTCCATTTCCCCGCCCATAGACTCAAGCATTTTATTATACTCGTCTATCTGCTTATTGATAGCGTCAAGCTCCTTTTCCTTATCGCTGACAGGCGATACCGCTGTCAAACGCATACTATATGATGATACAGCTCCGGAAAAGACAATCGCAGCCGCAAGCGCAAATGCAGCTGTTTTTCTATGGTTTTTCGAAGGCATACTTAATACAAGTCCTCCTTTCGGAAAGTTAATTCAAATTTTAACCGTCAAACTAAATCAACCGTAATATATAGAAATCGTATATTTATCTTTCATATATTCATAAAATCCGAGAGGATCGGTAAGCGCTCCGTTTTTATATGTTTCAAAATGAAGATGATTCCCCTGGGAGTTTCCGGTAGTTCCGACAGCGCCTATAGTATCCCCCTTAGCTACGCTCTGTCCCTTGGTGACATAAAGCTTTGAACAATGAGCATAAAGCGTCGCATATCCGTTTCCGTGGCTGACTATAATATAATAGCCGATCCCGCTGTTGTTACGGTACCGCTGTCAGCAGCATATATATTTGTTCCCGAAGGCGCCGGTATATCTATTCCGCGATGATAGCTTCCGCGGCACATACCGAAATTCGAACTGACAAGATATTTTCCCTCGACCGGCCAGAAAAACGACGGAAGCTCTCCCGTTGCAGTACCGCTGCCGTCTATTCCGTCCATAGAACCGCCCGAAGATGTTACACCGTTTGAACCGGGATTATTATTCTGCTGGGCAAGTCTGCGGCTCTCTTCTTCTTTTCTTATTCTTTCCTGCTCGGCAGCTATAGCAGCAAGTTCATCTTCGATCTGCTTGGTAAGAGCGTCTTCCGCTTCTTTTGCATCCTTAAGATACTGCTCGTACTGAGCCTGATTTTTTTCAAGCTCTTTTATGTAGTTTTCCGACTCTGAGCGAAGCTCCAGAAGACGCTTATTATCGATCGCCATCTGATCTCTTATCGCAAGCTGTTCGGTACGAAGCTTATCTATGGAATCTCTCTGAACCCCTACATCAGCAATGTCCCCGCGGATATCCTCCATAACGGTATCCTGATATTTTATAAGCGTGCCGAGACGCTCTGTATTTTCAAGAAATCCGACAAATGAATCCGATGACATTACCATGTCAATATAGCTTACATTTCCGAACATCTGCATCATACGCAGCCAACTTTTAAAGTTCTCATACTTAACGTCTATATTCGAATCCATATCAACGATTTCGGCATTTTTATCGCGTATCTCATTGTCATATTCAGAAATAAGCTCCTCGGTAAAAGCTATTTTACTCTCGACAAGCTCTATCTGCCTGTCAAGCGCTTCTTTTCTTGCGAGTGCACCGTTTATTTCATCCTTCGATGCATTTATCGAATCATTATATGAATCTATTTTTTTCTGAATTTCTGCAAGCTCGTTTTCTTTATTTTTTACCGACTCTGACGATGCCGCCTTAAGCGATGTCAACGATGCCGTTGAGGCACAGAAGACAGCGGCAACAGAAAGCGCCGCGGTAATTTTTATAAAACGTGTTCTCATTAAACTCTCCATAATACACTGATGTGAAATACAAACAGATTTCTCACCGGTTTAAGTCTATAATTCAACGGCTGATTTATACAGAATTTTACTAAAGTACAATAAAATGCGGACAACTCTGTTCCGAAATCAAAATACCCGGAAAAATACTGAATAAAATTTATACAGCATTTTAATCAACTGTAACCAAGAGGTTCAGTTTCAAAAAGACAGTCAGATAAAATATGTATCGGAAATTCCGACAATATATACAATTCAAATATCTGTTCCAAAAATAAGGGAACGGTTTTATGATCATACCCGTCCCCGCTGTTTTATGCTTTAAGATATTTGTGAAGCGATATAACACTTCCGATAATACCCGCAATAATTCCGATCGCAATAAAGCCGAATGCAACAAGTCCCCCGACCTCACTGACATCAATAACTGATATGAAACCAAAATCCGCTATAATCTCTTTATGTATAAACATATATGCATAATACTGGATAACATACGCTATTATGCTGGATATAAGTCCGATAAGCACACCCTCAAACACAAACGGTGTAGTAATAAACGCCTTCGTAGCGCCTACATACCGCATAACCGCAATCTCCTGACGGCGTGAAAATACTGCAAGCTTGATAGTATTTATAATAACAAACATACTTACTACTATCAGCACAATCAAAAACCACACAAAAACAAAGATAACGCCGGACCGGACATTTTCTATAGTATTTGCAAGATCTTCACGGCACTCTACGCGCGTTATCAGATCAGATATATGCTCAAGATTATATCTGAGCGTAGATACATCATTATTTTCTTCATATGTAATAGTAAACTGGTCTGCAAGCGGATTATCCCCGTCCGGCATCCGGTCAAAGAGATCGCTGTACTCAGAATACTTTTCATTCATCTCATTAAGCGCCTGTGCCTTTGAGGTGAATGTAAGCTCTGCGACATTATCCAGCTTCTGAATCTCCATCTCAATATCCGCAAGCGCAGTAATACGTTTATATTCGGAATCGAGATTCTCCTCTATCGTAGCATACCTCGCCACATCGTCGCCGGCAAATTCTCCGCTTCTTGCTTTTGCAACCGCAAAAACATTTCTCAGCGCATCGACCTCGACTCTTGCTTTTGAAAGATCCGTAAAATTACGGAGTTCGGATACTCCCGCTTCAACTTCATTGAGAATCGATGTAAGATCATCACCTATCCGGCCACCCGCCATAGATAAAACAGCGTCATCGTCAAGTCCGTCCCAAAGTCCCCTCAGGCTTCCCGATGTCTGCCCCGCATCACCCGTATTATTCTCGACAATACCGGAAGCTCCGTCAGTCTGATCGGAAGCAGCAGCAGTATCCGGCTTTTTATCTGTATCTACAAATACAAGGACATAGTTGAGCATGCCGATATTATTTATATTATAATTGACATTATACAGAAGCAGTACAAAGCTTCCGAGTACCACAAGGCAGGACATAAGTACTGCAATCGAAGCAAATGTCATAACACCGTTTCGCCAAAGACCTTTTACGCTCTGTTCAAGAAAATACAGAATACTCACTTTTCTTCTTTTATTCACTGAAACATGCCTCCGATCTTATCGTCGACAACTCTTCCCTGGCTTATTGTAACAACACGCTGTTTAAAATAATCAACAAGACTTTTTTCATGCGTAACGACAATAACAGTTTTATTCTTCCTGTGTATCTTTACAAGAAGATTCATTATTTCAAGACTCATCTGCGGATCAATATTTCCTGTAGGCTCGTCCGCAATTATCATACGGGGATTGTTTGCAAGCGCTCTGGCAAGGGCAACGCGCTGCTTTTCTCCTCCGGAAAGCTCACTGGGAAATCTGTCGTACTTATCCTGAAGTCCCACTATACCGAGTATAGTAGGAACACGTCTGCGGATAACACGCATCGGCTCGCCTATAACACGCATTGCAAACGCGACATTCTCATAAACGGTTTTATTGTCAAAAAGCCGGAAGTCCTGAAATACAACTCCGAGTTCCCTGCGGTAATACGGGATCTGACGTTCGGGAAGATCGGTAAGATCGAACTCATCGACCGTAAGCCGCCCGCTCGTCACCTGCTCCTCACGGAGAAGCAGCTTCATAAGCGTGCTTTTTCCTGCACCCGAGGCACCTACCACAAAAACGAACTCACCGTCGCCGATCTGAAGATTCACATTATCAAGCGCTACCGTACCGTTCGGATATGTCATGGACACATTTTCAAATTCTATCATATTGAGAACGGATTCCTTTTATCAATACTTGACAGGCTTCTGCGTCATATATTTATGTACCATGAGTGCAACCTTAAAGGTAATGGCATGTTCGAACTGGCGCAGATCAAGTCCTGTCATTTTCTTTATCTTATCAAGTCTGTACACAAGTGTGTTTCTGTGTACGAACAGCTTTCTTGACGTCTCAGAAACATTCAGGTTATTTTCGAAGAACGCCTGTATGGTCATGAGAGTTTCTCGGTCGAGCGATTC
>CALGZV010000404.1 GCA_937934385.1 uncultured Clostridia bacterium
AAGTAACAGATCCTCCTGCATTTACCCCTCCGTTAATTCCTTCTTCGCAAGTAACAGATCCTCCTGCATTTACCCCTCCGTTAATTCCTTCTTCGCAAGTAACGGCTCCTCCTGCAACTACGCTTCCGTTAATTCCTTCTTTGCAAAATACATAGTCGCCTGCAACTACGCCTCCGTTAATGCCGCCTTCAATATTAGCGCTTCCCCATAGCTCTACATTGACTGCTTTTTCCTGGTTATCGCACTGATCTATCAGCAAAGGTATTTTTACATCCGGATCATAGTCATCGCGCTTTAAAATTTTTTTACCGAAGAATTGAACTACGCGAAGCTTTCCGTCATCCTGAATATCGGATAGATCTGTACATCCTGCTTTGTTATGATCTGTATTGTGCTTACCGCGGAGAAGTTCGTCAACTGTGACTCCGAACAGATCGGCAAGAGGTATAAGGAGAGTTATATCAGGATATGATAAACCGCATTCCCATTTTGAAACCGCCTGAGATGTGATTCCAAGCTTGTTTGCAAGCTCGTCTTGGCTGAGGGCGATTTCTTTTCTTAAACTTTTGAGGTTTTCTTTAAAATTGATCATACTCATATTATTGTAACCATACCTTTTAAAAAATTGTGATCTATGCATTATAACGGCCGTTACTTTCGCAAGCTTTTGATATGTTAATAATATCATATCTTCTGTCTGTATGCAACATAATGTTGGCTGAAATATGTAATAATTATACAACTAACGGTTGTATTATTGAGCAAAAAATAAAGCTTTTGCTATGGAGGATATTTAAAAATAATTTTTAGAAAAAATTTATTCTTAGAGAACTTATTATGCCTCAATTAAGAACCCGCCTCACCGGACGCAATCAAAGATTGCGGGCGGGTACTCCAGAACCTTGTTGCTTCGCAGTAACAACCCGAACCACCGGACACAATTACAGATTGCAGACGTGTACCCGGAGCTTTTGTTGTATTCATAATAAAAGCGTCCGAAAGCTTATGCTTTCGGACGGTAATTCTTTAATTTAAAACAGTGATTCGATTTTATTTTAAGATATCAGTTATAAGATATAATTTATGATATATTGTTGAAAATTTGTTTTATCCGTTTTTAACTATCTCGGCAAGCGCTCCTGCGAGCAGCTCTGCGGCGCGATGCGCTTCTTCTACGGTGTTCCCGCAGGCTCCGATCTCGACAAGGATCGATCCGGGTGTGTACTGCTGATTGTAAGCTGCTCCGCGGAGGCTTATCGGCCGTGCTATATTTCCGAAGCTTCCGTTAAGCAGACACTGCAGACGCACTGCGAGCGACAAATTGCTTTCCCAGTTCGGATGATTTGCACCCATTTCGTTAGTACCGACGACGAACATTATCTGGGCGGTATCTCCGAGCGGAGTTTCTGCTATAGGACGTGCCAGAGATCCGTCATCATATTGTATTGCATCTCTGTGAAGGTCGAGAACATATGATATTGACGGATATTCTTCTGTAAGTGCGCGGATAGACCGTGAAGCGTAGTTATAGGAATCATTATATGATTCAGCGTCGTGCATGATTGTACAGTGAAGAACCGAGACGCCGTTTTCGGCAAGCGCTTTTGCAGTTTTTGAACCGACTGAAATCATGTTTAAATCGGTATTCCTGGTACGGAATCCGATTTCAGAATCGAGATAACGGTCGGGATATGTGCTGTAACATTCTGTGCCGTGCGTGTGTACTATAAGTACCTGCGGGGGATTGCTGCCCGAGGAATACAGTACTGTGCTGTCACCTTCTGAGACTGTCACTTCTGGATTGTTTTCCGTGCCTGCGGAGGGATTCCATACCGGAACGCTTCCGAGCAATGCATTGATATCCGGAGAAAATGAAGTCGAATTTTCTATGAGTATCTGACCGTTCGGACTGCGGCTGAGATCAGTGGCGGTTATGCGGTGATTGCCCGTATCGTCAGACGGCGGTAAAGCCTCGCTTTCCTGAGGGTCATTTGCGGCAGTCTGCACTTCTGTTTGCGAAGGAGTTTCAGTTTCCTCCGGAGAGATGCCCCATTCATCTCCGCTGCTCTGCGATATTGGCGGTTCTGAGCTTTCGGCAGCAGGCTCGCTCTCGCGGGGCGGAGCTGAAGCTGCAATGCCTTTTATCGGAATTTCGATTCCGACGGAATCTGCAAACGATACTACGCAGGCTGAAAAAAGTGTCATAACGCCGAGCATGCAGCATATAAATCTGACAGCCGGAGTTTTTATCCCGCTTGTGTCAGCTTTATATTGTGCATTCAAATGTATGACATCCGGTCTCTCATCTTCATTCATATTCGGCTTTATCCTTTCCTGTACATGTGTGTCCTTGGTTTTACCTGATTTTTACTTTTTACGGTATAAATATATGCTGCGGTATCTGCATATATGCGATGCTTAGTCGAAGCGTGTGCCGAAAACCTCGCCTATGGAATCTGATATAAGCTCTGACAGTGCATTTACTGCTTCGTCGCTTTCTTTTAAAGATACGAAAAAGCTTTTTCCGTTTTCAAGAACTGTTTCAAGCTGGTGCGGAATTTCTGTCATTCCTGCTTTTTCAAGTGCGTCGCATACGAGTGTTGAGGAATCGACGATTGTCGGAACGCCGATCGCAACTACCGGTATTCCTATTGTTTCACGGTTGATCGCTCCGCGAAGATTTCCTATACCCGATCCGGGCGATATTCCGGTATCGCAAAGCTGTACGGTAGTTCCGAGTCTGTCTATGCTTCGGGCGGCAAGCGCATCTATCGCGATTATTACGTACGGAGAGATACTTTGTACAAGTGATTTTATGAGATCTGATGTTTCTATACCTGTCTGACCGGATACTCCTGGCGCAATCGCTGCAATTTCGTCGGTACCGAGTTTTTCGAACAGCGCACGGTCGGCTATACGGATATGTCTTGTTACGTTTATACCGTCTGTACACAGCGGCCCTAGCGCATCTGCCGTTATTTTACGGTTTCCGAGGCCTACTATCAGAGCGCAGCCTTCGCGCTTTTTAATATCAGAAAATTTGTTTGGATTATCGTAGTTGTCTTGTTCCTCTGTTTTACCGTTGTTTTTGTTGGGTTGACCTTGAAGACTTTTATTCAGAATACCGCGAAGTTCTTCTGCCAGAAGCTCTGAGATTTTATTTCGCTCCTCACTGCTTTTCTGCCATATACGTCCTATGTTTACGGTTATATAGCTGCCGCATTCTTTGCCGATCTTTTTTGCGCCGGTTTTACTTGTAACGTCGAGACGTACTATCTCTATTCCGTTTTTTTGTTCTTCGCTGTATACAAGGCCGTCGTTATCACGTGGCTTTGCATCCTCTTTTTGATCTTCTGCAAGCGGATAGCATTCTGCGGCGAGGTCGGTCCGGCTGTATTTTTCCGTATAGTGTTCTGCCGAAGTTTTATTTTTGATATCTTTATGCATGTCTTTTTTCCTTTCTGCGGCCTGATCTTCCTGTAACAGGATAAAAAGGTATATTACGGTAAAGAATATTGTTCACCTCTTTTTGTTTTTTTATTCAAAAGGCAGTCTTAAAACGTATAAAGCATTTATATATGTAATCAAAGTATTGCAAACCTAAAAAAGTTTACAAATATATCAAATAAACCATTGATAAAAAATCAAAACAATGATATAATAGATAAAACCGATTTTACGGCTTTGTCCGGATCTACCATTTCAGGAGGAATACAATAATGAAAAAAATCATATCTTTGTTGCTTTGTATAGTGATGCTTACCGCAGCACTTGCAGGATGCAGCAGCAAAGAACAAGGCAGCGGACCGGTAATTCCGGTATATATCTCGTCTCCTATCGCAAGCTTTGATCCCGCAATGTCCCTGAATGACGAAGCGGCATTCAAGGTTATCGGTATGATCTACGAGGGACTTACAAGAATAAACAATAAAGGCAAGCTCGAAAACGCCCTTATGGACGATTGGAAGTATACTGCCGACGAAGATAACGGAACATATACTCTTGAAATTACGCTTAAGGCGACACAGTGGAGTGATGCGCGCGACGTTACAGCGGACGATTTCGTTTTCGCCTGGAAGCGTATAATGGAGCCGGAGTTTCAGTGCGATGCCGCAGCACTTCTTATGGATCTTAAGAACGCTAAGGAAGTTAAGTCGGGCGACGCATCTATTGACGATCTCGGAGTATGTTCTGCAGATACCGATATTCTTCAGGTAAACTTCTCGAGGAATATCGATCCGGAAGATTTTCTTGCCATATGCGCCAGTCCCGCGCTTTATCCTTTGCGTGAGGATATAGTAAGTAAGGCCACCGACTGGTCAACAAATACTACGATACTTGTAACAAACGGTCCGTTTACAGTCCGTACTTTCCGTCCCGAGTATAACTCTATGACAGATGAGGATAAGGCACTTATTATCGAGCGCAATATTTACTATTACCGTGATGCCGAAAAGGACAGGGTAAATAAATATGTAACACCTTACCGTCTTACGACAGACTGGACTCTCAGCTCAGAAGAACAGCTTCAGAAGTATGAAAACGGAGAAGTTCTGTATATAAATGAGATCCCGCTCGACAAGCGTGCCGAATATGCAGATGATGTAAAGCTCCAGGATACATTTAATACACATACATACTTCTTTAATACTTCAAAGGCGCCTTTTGACGATCCTGATGTCCGTCTCGGACTGTCTATGGCCATAGACCGCGAAGCTGTTGCAAAAATAGTTACTTATGCAAAGGCTGCTGAGGGATTTGTTCCCGAAGGATTGGCTTCGTGCGGCAAACAGGATTTCCGTGAGGCTTCCGGAAATCAGCTTACATATGATGTTGAGCAAGCCAAAAGCCTTACGAGAAAAGCAAGCAAAAAGAGCTTCTCTATTCTTATAAGAGATAATGAGGTCGATAGAGCTGTTGCAGAATACTGTGCTGAGCAGTGGGAAAAGCTCGGATTTGACGTAAATATAAAAACTCTCGGGATCCGTTTTTATATTGAAAACGATTACGCTCTTTACAGAGATCGATTTAATGAAGCATATCAAAGCGGCGATTTTGACGTAATCGCAATTGACTGGCAGAGTCTGAGTACGGATGCATGGTCAACACTTGCGCCGTTTGCGAAGGATTATTCCGGTTCTGCTCTTGATCTTGCAGAGGCGGCAAAGACAGGAGATTTCGAGAGCAAGCCTCATATAACCGGATATAACAGCAGTGAGTATAATGAGATTATCGACCGTGCATTTGCCGAAACAGATAAGGAAAAGCGCTCGGAGATTCTTATTGAGGCTGAAAAGCTTCTTGCCAAGGATATGCCTGTAATGCCGTTGTTTGTATATCAGGATTACTATCTTATAAGCTCTGAACTTTCAAATAAGGGTTCAATGACTACGTTCTGGTCGTACCGTAATTTCAGCAAACTTAACTGGAAAAATTATACCGAGCCGGATAACTACTGATATAAAATACAGCAGACCCTTGAATTTTCGAAAAGAAAATGCCGCCGCGCAATGTTCGTTCATTTGTGCGGCGGTTGGTTTTTCATATAGAAGAATACAGGAAAAAGAAAATGTAATGCGAATGGAGATAAAGCTATGCAGACTTCTCTGAAGGATAAAAATGATATTAAAATATTTATTCTTTATCTGATGCGTAACGTCGGATATCCGCTTGAATTTGAAAATCTTAACGACATTGTTATTCAGGACGGCGTAGTCGGATATTTTGATTTTGTCGAATGCTTTGGTGAACTTCTGGATACAGGAAATATTGCGGAGATCAAGATAGACGGAAACGATTTTTATGAGATAACCGAACAGGGAAAGCAGGTATCCGACAATCTTGAAGGGAATCTTCTCGGGATAATCAGGGATAAAAGTCTGAAGAGCGCACTGAGACTTCTCTCATTTAAAAAGCGGGGATCCGAGATAAAGTGTGTATCAAAGGAACTTGATGACGGCAGATATTCATTGATTTGCTCTATTATCGAAAACCACAGGGAGATCATGCATATAGAGCTTCTTGCCGACAATAAGATTCAGCTTGAAAAAATGAAGTATAACTTTTCAGATAAACCTGAAATCTGTTATAAAGGTATTCTGGCTTTGCTTTCAGGCGAAGTTAATTATTTGCTGCAATAATAATTACGGTATTTTATATACAGGGAAAGACATAATAAAACATCGGAAACTCTTTTAAATCGGTCGCTGCTTTTTATCAGTGTTCAGTAATAAAGAACAATAGAAAAGATTCTTATAAGACATAATAAATAAATCACTCCGATTTGTATATGAAGTACGGTTTGGGGTGATTTATTATATTTTAGATTAGCAGTGAATTTACTGTAATGATTGATTGTGATTATTATGAATGTGATACCGGACTTCTGACATATTGTATATTTGAGTGTTAACATATTGTTTTTGTTTTAATTTGAAAGCTTGGTTTTGTTTATGATATTTTTTGTATTAAATTGTTAAGATATAATTACGTTGAAAAAGCTCAAAATTGGTTTACTTTTTTAGAAAAAAAGCAAAAAACAAGTCAAATTTGTGCGAAACAGAAAAAATGTTTCTATTTTTTTAAAAAAAATCAAAAAAACTATTGACTAACATTGGATAAAGTGATATACTATAGCTACCGCGAAACAATAATTTTTCACATTTTACACATATATGTGTAATACGCTGATTTTTGCATTGGTTACATACAATTTAATGTAACAGGCAGTATTTATGCGGGCGGTCCGGTTTTACGGAGGAATACGGAGCTTCTTGTGGATGAAGTATTATTAAAACTGCTGAAGGCATGTAAGGACGGAGACGGGGACGCATTTACCGAACTTGAGTTCAGGTATTCGCCTCTTGTGGATTCGATACTTAAAAAATATTCCGGATGCGGTGTGTATACTGAAGACGATTTTCGTCAGGAAGCTGAGATTGCTTTGTATAACGCGGTATACTCATACGACACCGATCAGGAGAAGGTTACATTCGGTTTGTATGCCGGAATATGTATACGTAACAGGCTTGCAACGCTTGCGAGAGATGAAAAACGGCGCAGCCGCTGTTATGTTATGCTCGGTAAGACAGATTTTTCATGCGGAGCCGAATGGTTTGATCCTGAGGAGACCGCAGTATCTTCAGAGGCTTATTCAGAGCTGCTTGAACGTATAAGCGAGCGTCTTACGGTATATGAAAAGGAAATCTTCGGACTTTATCTTCGCGGAATGAGTGTCGGAGAGATTACAGAACATATCGGCAGAGAACGCAAGTCGGTGGAAAATGCAGTGTGCCGTATACGGAACAAGATAAGAGAAATTTGCGGTGAAAAAATTAAATAATAAATATATATGCCCTATTAGCTCAAAAAGAGCGTTGTACTAAGGGATTACTGTTGAGCTTGTCAGACATTTGCTTCGCTGTCATGAATCCATTTCTGCGCTTAATGTGCTGATCTTTCTTTGAGACGGTTTGGTATGATTATTCAGTTTGGTCTATTTACTCTGCGGGCGTGTGTGCTTTTGATGCATATACGGTGCTGTTAGATAAGGAATGATCTAGGATCGTGAACAAAATGAATGCTTTGGTAAACTGTATTTCTTATACGGATTTTTCTTTATGATTTGATATGCAGATCGGTATCCGTCCGCACTGCGGACATACAAAGGTGGCGGTGCGATTCCGTCTCGGGCAAAAACACAACACGCAAAACAAAAGCGAGGTAAGAATCATGTACGAGGACAAGGTATTAAAGTGTAAGGACTGCGGCGAGGAGTTTGTTTTTTCTGCCGGCGAGCAGGAATTCTACGCTGAAAAAGGCTTCCAGAATGAGCCTCAGAGATGTAAAAAGTGCCGTGACGCAAGAAAAGGCGGCGGAAGACCTCAGA
>CALGZV010000405.1 GCA_937934385.1 uncultured Clostridia bacterium
AATGCAGATTGGCAGACGTCACCAGGCGCCTGGTGCGATAACGACGCAGGATTTGTTTCCAACGGCCCGTTTATCTGCACAAAGTGGTCTCACGGAACTTCGATGACATATGAAAAGAACCCGAACTATCATAATGCAGATAAGGTTACTGTTGATACGCTTGAATTCATGCTGTCGGCGGACGATACTGCTATATATGCTGCGTATAATGCAGGCGATGTAGACTTTATCGACACAGTTCCTACAGATGAGATCAAGACTCTTCTTGACAATAAAGAGTTCCACATAATCGATAATCTCGGAACATATTACGTTGCATTTAATGCAAACAGTGATCTTTTCGCAGGCAAGACGGCTGCACAGGCTGCATGCATGCGTCTTGCATTCAACATTCTTATCGACCGCGATTTTATTTGTGAAAATGTAGGTCAGACAGGTCAGATACCGGCTAATTCCTATATTCCGCTCGGAATGAAGGACGGTAACGGTTCGGAATTTAAGCCGGACAAAGACGCAAATGCTTATTATGATGCATACGCAACGACAAAAGATCATGAGGGAACGCTTGCAAAGGCACGTGAATACCTCACCGCAGCCGGCTTTAAATTCGGTGATGACGGAAAGCTTTCGTCCGAAACTCCTATTTCTATTGAATACCTGACAAACGACGGAACCGGACATATTGCTGTTGCCGAGTCTATGCAGCAGGATTTTGCAGAACTCGGAATTAATATTACGATCCAGGCTCAGGAATGGAACGTATTCCTTAACGAACGTAAGCAGGGTAACTTTGATATTGCACGCGAAGGCTGGCTTGCAGACTTCGACGATCCTATCAACATGCTTGAAATGTTCACAACGGATTCCGGTAATAATGACTGTCAGTACGGACGCAACGAAGCATGGCGTGAAGCACAGAAAAACGCTTCGACCGAAGCTGTAACTGATGCGGCAACCGAAGCAGCAACTGATTCAGCAACCGAAGCAGCAACCGGTGCGACAACTGATGCAGTAACTGATGCAACAACTAATGCAGTAACCGATGCGACTACAAAGTAAGCATTGATTTGAACTAAAATATAGGCGGCGTCTGTAAATTTGGGCGCCGCCGTTTTATATATCCCATAAAATATTCCGCGGTGATATATTGGATAATTCAGACAAAATATACTTTTATACGTCGAATTATTTTCCTTTTTATTGTATTTATATATTTTTCGTTGACATTTCAGTCTTCAGGCTTTATAATTAATATGTAATTTTGTGAGCAGATTTCTTTTCGACAGTTCCGATATATGATGTCGGCTTTTGGTAACCGTAAAAGGAGAATGTTTTGATGGCAAAAAAAAGTATAAAACTCGGTTCACTCAAAAAAATATTCAGTAATAAGTATATGATTTCTCTTCCGGTGATTCTCGGATTGTGTCTTGTATTTCTTGTAGGATACGGAGTAAACAGTTATTTATTGATGAGCGGTAAAAGTATCAGTGAAACTTCGGACGGAGTTGCGGCTTTTTTACCGACACAGGCATCAGAAAATGATATAGGTGAGAAACGTCTGAATAACAGTCCCATTGATTTTAATTCTTTGTGGGATATAAGCCGCGATGTTTGCGGATATATAGAGATACCGGATACTACGGTAAGCTATCCGGTCATGATAAATCCGGAATACACAGATTTTTATCTCGATCATTATATTGACGGCAGATACGATGAAAGCGGCTCAATATTTATGCAGAGATATAATTCAGAAAACTTTACAGATCTTGTCACGGTACTTTACGGTCATAATATGTTCGGCCGCACTGATGCCGAGCGCCCGTATTTTGCCTTTTTCCAAAAGGAATATTCAAATCCGGAGTTTCTTGCCGCTCACCCGTATGTATACATATATCTTCCGTCAAAAACATTGAAATACGAAGTGTGCGCGCTTGTGCCGTATACTGACGATCATATATTCTATATTCATGATTTTTCGGTCGAAGGTGAATTCGGTAAATTTATGGATGAAATATATTCGCGTTCGGGCGATTATGTCTGCTTTGCCGACAGGGACAGGCCTGCCGGAGACAAGCCGGTACTTGTTCTTTCCACCTGCTATATGTGGGACAGTTCGAAAAGGTATCTGCTTGTTGCCGAACTTTGCGAGGATGTTGAAATGGACATTACGTCTCCGTCAGTGGCGGACAGGTGAATTTTAAACGATATTTAAAACCGCCCTGCGTGCATGCTGCGTATGCACGTCAGGGCAGTTATTATTGTGATACAACAAGGCTCCGGGGCATCCGCCCGCAAGCTCTGATTGCGTCGGCGGTTCGGGTTCTTATCTGACTGTATGATCAGTTATGTTTTCGCAGTGTTTCATGCTGCTTACGGACGTATTACTGTGATAATATCCGGGTCTTTTGCTGCTTTAAGCAAAAACTCCTTTTTGTTTTCAAGAGATCCTTCA
>CALGZV010000406.1 GCA_937934385.1 uncultured Clostridia bacterium
GAAGCGTAGTACAAAACTGCATTGAAATCAAAAATGCCGTACATGAAGTTCTGGAAACGGCTGTAGATAGAGAGCCAGTTGCACAGTGCGCGGAGCGGATAGAAGGATATAGCGTTGTTTATCATGTTGCAGCACAGGCAGAACAGGAGGATTGCCGCGGTTACAATGACCGCAGTGATCTGATGTTCGGTAAGTGCCGATACGAATATTCCGATCGCTATGAAAGCCGCACCGAGCAGAAGTATTGCTACCGAATATCCTATGAGCATAGCGCCGTTTTTCTCTACGACAACACCGTCATTTTTGTTGTATATGTAAAGCAATGCGAAATCGAGACACGATACGGCGTATGTTCCTGCAAACATTGTGTATGCAGCAAGAAACTTTGCTGCGACCATACCTGTTATCGAGACCGGTGCTGTCAGCAGGAGCTGTTCCGTCTTCATTCTGCGGTCGTCTGCAAACGAACGCATTGTCAGAAGCGGGAGAAGCAGAGAGAAGCCGTATATAAGTATTGTGAAATATGTTCCGAGGTCGGCAGCTCCGCCCTGTATTGACATAAGAACAGTCGAATAAGAGAACAAAAATCCGCTCAGCGCAAGATAGACGGCGATAAATACATATCCGACTGCTGAGGTAAAGTATGATTTAAGCTCACGCTTGTATATTGCAAACATTTTTTTATATCCTCCCGAAGCTTAATTTGGGGATGCGCCTGTTTGGGCGACCTTTATACTTTTTTTCTTCTTTTTAAGCGCTCCGCCGGGGCGGTCGGTCATAGATATAAAAATATCTTCAAGACTTATTCCGAGAGCCTCAATTCCGATAAGAGGCCAGCCTTTTTCAGCGAGCATAAAGAACAGCGGTTTACGGATATCGATTCCGGCAGCGCTTTCAATGATATACGTTGTACTGTCAAGCTCTTTTTCGGAGAGCATTTCCGCTCGGACAACACCCTGAAGCGATTTCAAAGCGGCGAGAATCTGATCGGACGGGCCGCATATTTTTGCTGAGGTACGTCTGTTTCCGCCGACGATCGTAGAAATGTCCTCGGTGCGTTCATTTGCAACGAGCTTTCCCTTGTTTATGATAACGACACGGTCGCAGACCGCCTGTACTTCGCTAAGTATGTGTGTGGAAAGGATGACCGAATGGTCTCTCCCGAGTGTCCGTATCAGATTCCGGATCTCAATTATTTGTTTGGGATCAAGTCCTACCGTAGGTTCGTCGAGAATTATCGTCTGCGGATTTCCGACAAGTGCCTGTGCGATGCCGACACGCTGTTTATAGCCTTTCGAGAGATTTTTTATGAGTCTTCCCTTTACATCGGAGAGTTTAGCTACTTCGCAGATCTCGTCAAGATGTTTTTTTCGGTTGAATGTACATCTTTTCAGTGAATATACAAAGTGCAGATATTCCATGATGGTCATGTCGGGATAAAGCGGAGGTACCTCAGGGAGATAGCCTATATTTTGTTTTGCCTCGAAGGCATTGTCAAGAATATCAAAGCCGTTTATTTTTACCGATCCGGAAGATGTGGAAATATATCCGGTTATAATATTCATAATCGTTGATTTTCCGGCTCCGTTCGGTCCGA
Organism: uncultured Clostridia bacterium; assembly: GCA_937934385.1. GTDB lineage: Bacteria > Bacillota > Clostridia > Oscillospirales > CAG-272 > UMGS911. The sequence continues at coordinate 1,598 of CALGZV010000406.1, forward strand.
GCAGTCCGACGATCTCGCCGTTTTCGACGGTAAAGCTCACATCGTTTACGGCATACTTATCACCGTAATGTTTGACAAGCTTTTCGACCTGTATCATGTTATTACGATTCCTTTCATTGCAGAGGATCGCTCCCCGTAGATTCAGATAAATTCAGTGGTTTTATTTTAGCATATATTTGTAGATAAATCATGAACATAAATCATTTGCAGGTAATTTTCACCTTATGTTCAGCGTTTCAACACAAAACGTCCGCGGAAAGTATTTTATCCGCGGACGTAAAGGTCAGTCGTACGTATTTATTTTGTTCTGACTGTTTGAAATTATACCGTAAATAATTATTTTTTAAACCATGTAGACGGAAAGAGAATCAGCAGAAGCGGATATATCTCAAGACGTCCGAACAGCATGACAAATGACAGTACGATTTTTGAAAATGCAGAATAACTTGCATAGCTGCACGCAGGACCGACGCTTGCAAATCCGGGGCCTACGTTGTTAAAACACGAAACCGCAGCACTGAGATTTGTTTCCATACTGAAAGGTTCGAAACTTAGTATAAGAAAAACGATAGCCGTTATTCCCGCGTAAAGGGCAAAATATATTCCGATTCCGTTAAGAGTACTTTCATCGATCGTTTTCCCCTCAAATTTGAGTGTTCCGACCGTTCTCGGATGCAGCAGCTTTTTGAGGTTGAGCTTTATCATCTTGAACAGAAGTACGACGCGTGATACTTTAAGGCCTCCGGCGGTCGATCCGGCGCAGCCTCCTACGAACATCAGTAACAGAAGTATGTTTCGTGAAAGTCCCGGCCATGTATCGAAGTTTACCGTTGAATATCCTGTTGTGGTTATTATGG